>NZ_KI911334.1:48743-57439 GCF_000513975.1 Paracoccus sp. J55 | reverse complement strand
CGAGCGTCTCACCGGCGCGCTGCTCGACCGACTGACCCACCACGTCAACATCATCGAGATGAACGGCGAAAGCTATCGCCTCGCCAACAGCACAGCCCGTAAACAGCGCTGATCACCATAAAATATCTACCCACGATTGGCCCTAAGGGGCCAGTGCGCCATGGCTCGCGCCAGCTATGTGGCCAGCGCGCGCGCCATGGCGCACCCCCCAACTGGCCGGACTTTACGCCGCCGCCCCGGCCGACTTTTGCTCCGCCGTTGACAAAGGCGTCTCTCCATTCCGGCAACAGATCGGCTAGGGCCGGCCAGTCACGATCCGGCCGCGTGCCGTTCAGCCCGGCATAGAAGGACTCGGTATCGCGGAAATCGGCATCGACCAGACAGGAAAACACCATGCGCGCCGCGACCGACAGGTCGAAGCCGCAAGATGCCGGACGCATCAGCTTAGCCAGCTCCCTGGCAACCGGGCCAAAATCTGGGCTGGCCGCGGCCGAGATTTCCGGCGCGATCGGGTCGCGGAAGGTCTCAAGCCGGCGCTCCATACTGCTGTCGCCGCCATGGCGATCAGGCAATCCGGCGTGATGGCCCAGAATGGCATAGCCGATCACTTCAGAAATTGGCCGCAAACCGGCAGGCGTCCGGGCATGCAGCAGGGCAGCCCCAGCCGTCGAATGATCCACAAGCAATTTTTCGCCGGACAGGACACGATCAAAGGCGGGGTCATATTTGCCAAAGTCATGGAAAAGGCCAGCCATATACGCCGCCGCCGGCAACCCAAGGGGTGCAGCTCGACCGGCAGCCAGAGCAGCCGTATTCTCGAGATGGTCGGCCAGCAATTGCCAATCGTTTCGATCCTCACGAATACCCGTATGCGCATAGTATTTCAAAATCTTCATTCCTCCAGCCGCAAGCTATTGGCTGGTAATGATTCGAGCAACGAGTGGTATCGGCGTTTGGGAGCAGAGCTGCTCCAACCCCGCAAACCTGGGCTTTCTTAGGATTCGGGCGATTCGAACGGGCCAGGTGGCGAATTGCGATACCGGGAACTCGAACTCTACCGCGTTTCATAATCCGACGACCAAACGCGCTCTTGCCTAGGATCTCGATATCCTGCCGATCGCCATATTATGTATTGCCGACGGATTCGCCGCTCTTTGCGCTGTTGTCAGTCCGCTCTCGCCCGTTTGGAACAGTGACCCTCCCAGGTCGCTTCGTTATGGACGAACGGTGGCGCTCACGAGATACGCAGATGCGATGCCGTGAGGCGCCCGCCACACATCGAATCAATATCGCCCTTAGCGGCACGCCTCGGGATATTCGCGGGATATTCCCGGACGTCCTCCAGGCCGATGACGGGGGCGGAATCAGCGGCCAAGACGCTCGGCACCCCCACGGCCCAGGCGATCATGGCAGCGATTTTTATGGAGACCCCAAAACATGCCCGCAGTTCCAGTTCACGGGCCTCGGCGCCCCTCAGCATCTCGCACGATTTGAACGATATCGCGGGGGTCTGATCCCATCGCTATAGCTATTTCGACCAGTTCCACCACCTCGACCCGCCGCTCGCCATTCTCGTACTTCGCCACGAAGGATTGAAGGTGCGCATTGCCGGAGGCAAAGGAGATACAGCCGCCCGAACCGGCGAAGACACCGCCGGGCCTGGTTCAGTAGCAGCCGATCTTGGCGATCCGGCCGTCTTCGCCGATCTCGAAATTCATCCGGCTTGCACGGAAATCCATCGTCACCGCATCGCGCGGACCAATGACGCGCGTGCCCGCGGGCAGGGTCATCCCGTCAAGGACACCGCGCGGCTGGCCGATCAGGCCGCGGAAGGATGCCGCGTTGCAGCTGTCGGACTCGGTCCCCGGGGCCTGCGCCGGAGGCTCGGCCTCGACGCAGGCGGCAAGCGCGCAAAGCGGGACGAGCAGCAGGAAACGCCGCATCCGTCAGCCGCAGTCGATGTTGTAGATGTTGCCGGCCGCATCCAGGCGGAACACGATGCGCAGCGGATCGTATTCCTGCGGCTCGATGCCGCGATATTCCACGACCCGATATTCGCGGGTGACGCCCAGGCTGGGGATGATCGTGCCGGGTTGGCCCAGGGCCGAAACGTAATTCTTGGCATGGCAGGCATCGGGCTCGCGCGATTCCAGTCCGCTGACGCCGGCCACCGGGACGGGCGGCAACGGCTGCACGGCGGCAGCCGGCTCGGGCGCGGACTGATAGGCCGGCGCGCAGGCGGCCAGGGGGGCAAGGGCAAGAAGCGCGATCAGGGCTCGGGTCATCGGGCGATCATCCAGTGAGAGAATTTCTGCCGCGGCATCATAAGCGGGCCGCAGGGGAATGAGAAGCGGCCCCCCGCAGGAAGCGCCGGTGCGTTGCATCAAAGCATGGCTACCTATTCAGCAGCCTCGATCAACGATTTGCGACCATTGCCATAGCAGGCCAGGAACATGGCCACCGCGCTGCGATTCACCTTGCGCAGCAGCTCCTTGTCCACCGATTGCGGTCCCAGGAACAGGGCGCGGTCGTGGATGGTCACGCCCGCCAGCTCGATCAGCTGGTCGGCCGCCAGCTCCAGGTCCGTGATGCTGAGTTCGCCGCGCTGGACGCAACGGTCGAGATAGCCGATGAGCTGCTGGCGCAGCAGCGCCAGCCCGGATTCGTAATATTCCTGCGCCAGAGAGGGGAAACGCTCGGCCTCGCCCACGCTGACCCGAAAGATGCGCAGCCCGAATTCCGAGATCATATGCGCCGAGATGATCTGCACGATGAAGGGCAGCACCTGCTCGACCGGCAGGTCGACCTCGATCAGCGCGCTGGCATCGGCGGCCTCGCGCGCAAGCTCGTTGCGGAAGACCTCCATGAACATGATGCGCTTGTCAGGAAAATAGCTGTAGAGCGTCGCCTTGGACACCCCCGCCTCGCGGGCGATGTCGTCGACGCTTGCCCCCTCGAACCCATCGCGCAGAAAGATCGTACGGGCGCCTTCCAGCACCTGCAAAAATTTTCGGCCGCGCGTCACCGGAAGAGCCTTAGGCATCCGCAAGAAACCCCCTCATTACTCCTTAACTTGCTCCGCAAGGCCCGCGGAACAAAAAACTCGTACACAGTGACGCCGACGCAAATCGAACCTTCATGTTCATAAGGCAAACTGGATTCTTTGCAAAGCCTCCGCGCGGCGAAGTCCAATATGTCTAATACCTCGCGCATTGATTGGCCCAGCAATCCCGACGGATCAATAGCGAATCGTCCGCCGTGGGGGCACCGGGCGGATATGGCGGAAAAAACCCGAAAAAACAGGCGTTTTTCCGCGCATGACCGGTTGGGCGGAAAGAACGCCGCCAGAACCGTCCGACGGGGGACGATCCGAGTCCTGCGTCGCCGGACCCGTTGGAACAGTCCATTTCCCATGATTCGGCAAGGCAGCGGCGTCCCCGCCGCAAAGCTCGGTGGTACCCGCAGCGCGATGTGCCAGGACGCCTCTTCCTCCGCCACGATTCGACATCCGGACCAACGGCCCGCGCCGGCGAAGGAGGGAAATCGCAGAAAGCGACGCCGGCGGGTCGGTGCCGACGGCGCACGCCGCCCCGCGTGACCTCTACCTTGTCGAGCAATTCGAAGCGCTGGCGGACCGTCACCACAATCTCAGCTTTGCGGCTGTCTTGTCAGATACGCAGACGCCCCCATCGGCATGGCGCGTGACTGACGCAGCGGCCCAGGATCTCAACGACTTCGACGGGAGAAAAAGGCTCCTCAAAGGAAGATTGATCGTGTCAGTCGCATTATTGTGCGCTATTTGTTCTCATCCGCATAGGGTCAGGACTCGTTCTCGCGTCATAGGCAGAACATGACGGTGGCGGCGAGTGCGAGGGCGGAGAGGAAGACCCTGGGGCACCTGTCGTAACGGGTGGCAACCCTGTGCCAGTCCTTCGGCCTGCCGAACATGATCTCGATCCGGTTGCGGCGTTTGTAGCGGCGCTTGTCATGCTTGACGGGCTTGCCGCGAGACGTCCTGCCCGGGATGCAGGGCTTTATCCCCTTGTCTTTCAAGGCATCTCTGAACCAGTCGGCGTCATATCCCCGGTCAGCGAGCAACCGGTCCGCCTTTGGCAAGCTGCCCAGAAGCGCGGCGGCCCCGGTGTAGTCACTGACCTGGCCTGCGGTCATGAAGAAGCGGATCGGACGCCCATCGACATCGGCGACGGCATGAAGCTTGGTGTTCATGCCGCCCGTCCTCGGGAAAACAGTCCCCCGGACTGTTTTCTGGCCCTCGGACCGCGACCGATCAGACGGCCCCTCTGTTCCCCGGGCCCCCCTTTTTCGACCGCTGGCTGGTCGCCCTGCGGTGCGCCTTCAGGCAGGTCGCGTCAATCATCACCGTCTTTGGAACGGCGGCCTCGGCGGCCAGCCCATCCATCATCCGGGCGAAGACCCCCTTGTCGCTCCACCGCTTCCAGCGGTTGTAGATGGTCTTTGGCGGGCCATATTCCCGGGGCGCATCGCACCACCGCAACCCATTGCGATTGATGAAGATTATCCCGCTCGATACCCGCCGGTCATCCACGCGCGGCTTGCCGTGGCTCTTGGGAAAGAAGGGCTGCAGTCGCGCCATCTGTGCGTCCGTCAGCCAGAAAAAATTGCTCATCCGTCGGTCTCCCGACAGACGCTGAATCACGCCGCAAGCGGAAAATCAATGGGTCCTGACCCTAGACCGCGAGAGCAGCCCTTTCCGGCCCGTCTTACGTCATGAGGCTGACCTGTGTACCTAGACGCGCAGATGAACTCGCTGCGGCCGTTCCGCAAACTGGGGGCACTCAACTGTGCCCCTCAGCATTCCATCTGGAGCCAAGGCGTGAGTTTTAGTTTGGCGCGGCTGCGCCATGGGAGCCGGCGGGCTGGGTTGTCAACGACAAGTGGGGCGAGCAGATATCCCACAATCTCGCGTCAATTTCACGCGCGGGAGAGCCAAAGACTGTGCATGGGTCAGCAGCCAGAGTTCGGACTCCGGGCTGAACAAATCGGGCAACCCCAGAACAAAACCGGCCGGGACAGCGATGAAGTCGGGCAGCACCGCCCAGCCGCCGCCTTTTCGGACCGCCTCGACCTGGGCGGCAAAGGATGTAAGGCGCAATGATGGACGAACCCCAGGGCAATGGCTCGCGAGCCAATTGGCCATGGCCAGATAGGCCAAGTCCTCGGTCCAGCCGATGACCCGGTGCCGATGCAGATCCTCTGGCACGTCCGGGAAGCCGTTTCGCCGGACATATTCCTCCGAGGCATAGAGCCCGAAGCGGATCACGCCCATCTTCTTCAGGCGATAGCTGCCCTGGCTTGACGTAGGGTGTAGCAACTGGTTGTCGTTGGCCTCGTTGGCGATGTCGTGATGAACAACCAGGCCATTTTCGACAGCGACGACACTTTGCAGATTATAGGAGGGGTGCCGAGCGCAATGCGCGTGCCAGCCAGGCGGAAATCCCATCATCCCTGCGTAAGTGATGGGCAATGCCGCCGTTCCAGTCAGGCCATGGCTCCTGAGCATCGCCGCCAGCGCCCGCGCGCCGGCCCATTTGTCCGGTGCCCGGTCGGTCATCGCACCGTCCATCACCGCGTCCATGGTCGGCGATTTCCGGCGGTCGTAGGCCGGGCTCCAGCCGTCCATGCGGCTGTCGCGCTTCGTCGGCGTCGGCAGGGTCTCAGGGATCTGTCGGTCGAAATGCAGCGCCTCGCCGATCGTCGGCGTGCGGTCGAAACGGTCCTGACCCGAAGTCATCCGGTCCTTCCGCCTTCGCAGCACACTGCCCCCTGGCGCCGCATTCGCCGTCGGCGTACCCATCATCCCCGGGTGGCGGCTGTTGTGTCCCTGAAGCTGGCTCAGCAGATCGCCCCGGTCGCCGCGATCCGCATCCCTGCATGCTCTTGCGCTTTTCGGCACCCGGTTGCGACAAGATTCCGCACCCGGTCGCGTGATCCTTCGGCGCCTGATCGCGTGAGGATTCGGCACCGAAGGATAGAAGGGTGCGGTCAGAGATCGTCGAAGCTAGCCTCGCGGCGACGGAGAGAGTCGCCGCGCAGCTTGATATGGTGCCGATCCCGCGACAGACGGTCGAGCACGGCATCTGCAATGAATGCCAGTCGTTATATGGACGCTGCCCGACGATGATGGTGGACAGCGTGCCGGCGCGGTCCTCGATGATGTCGAACAGGATGGATTTCTCCCCCTCGCTCATCGCGACCTTGCCAAAGTCGTCGAGGACCAGCAGCTTGAACTTCGCCAGTTTCTCGCGCTCGCGCAGATACACCCCGTCCTCCAGCGTCATGGACAGGCTGTAGAGCAGGTCCGACACCTTGAAGTATCGGGTCTTATGACCTGCGCGAATGGCCCGTGGCAATGCAGGAGGCAACCCAGCTTTTGCCGGTGCCAGTCTCGCCGCTGATCAGGATGTTCCAGGCATGCGGAATCCAGGCGCATTGCAGCAGCTCGTGCATGATCGCCGGCTTGAGGCCGCGTGCTTCGGTGTTGATCAACTCCTCGGGCGCCGCTTTCATCGGCAGCTTGGCCTCGTTCAGCATCCGTGTCAGCCTGCTGGACGCGCGCCGCTCCTTCTCGGCAATCAACAGCGAGGCGACCCGTTCGATAAAGGCATCTCGGTGTAGATCGGGTTGCATGACTGGCGGTCAAGGGTATCAGCGAAGCCCGCCAGCGAAAGCTCGCGCGCCAGCGCAACGACATGGTCATGCTGCATCGTTATCGTTCTCCGCATAATAACCCGCGCCGCGGATGTTGTCACTGGGCGGTTGCGACGGCCCCGGCTCATGGCGTGTCGGCTTGCGCGGTCCCCGGCCGAGGATCTGCCGCATGGTATCGGCATTGATCTGAGTGCGCCGGATGGCCTCGACGCAGGCTGCGTCGATGGTGGCCTTTCCACGTGCGGACCCTGTATAAAGCAGCCTTTTCAGTATGTTATGGGTCACGCGTGGATTGCCGTGGATCTCCAGGTGCAAAGACACGAAGCGGCCCAGGGTCGGACTGTAGCTGGTCGCTCGCTCGATCAGGGCATCCGGGTTCTGGCGCCACATGGCGCGATGGATTTCAGGCATATGCGCGGGATCGATGACCGGGGCATCATCCTGCGGTGTGACGATCCGGCAGGCGCGAACGGCGACGAGCGATGAATCGGATAGATTTTGACAGTCGCGGCGGTCGTCTTGATGCTCACGGCCTCGCCGATGAGGCGGTAAGGCACGCTGTAGTCACGACCATCGACATTAACGCGATAATGGCGCTGGAACTTGATGCCGGCTTTCCAAGCGCCGTAATCATAGGGTGCTTCCGGCAGCGGTCGGAGTTCGGCTGCTTCACGAGCCTCGAACCGTTCGGTTGGCTTGCACTTGCGGTGCGCGTTCAAGCACCGCGATATGGTTCGCAAGATGCGTCGTCGCGCGGCAGCAGCGGGATTAACTGAAAAAGCTCTTCCCGGCGCCTCCGATCACGAGCTGCGCCGTATTCTTCTTGCCCCATCAGAAAAGTCGGCACGGCGCCTTCAGCCGGACTGGGATGCTGTGGTTCATCCCGCGCGTGCGGGGAACAGTCGATCTGGCCGGCGATGCCTTGCAGCTCCTCCGGTTCATCCCCGCGCGTGCGGGGAACAGGCATTGTGGTGACGCTGGCGGTGCGTTCTCATCGGTTCATCCCCGCGCGTGCGGGGAACAGGCGGGATCAGACCGCCAGTCAGTGGGGTAAAACGGTTCATCCCCGCGCGTGCGGGGAACAGGCCATTCGGCCCGGCCCCGCCGACACTTTTTTCGGTTCATCCCCGCGCGTGCGGGGAACAGTTCAAGCGGTCGTCGGGGCAGGCTGCGACGAGCGGTTCATCCCCGCGCGTGCGGGGAACAGCTGTGATGGACGTAACTGGCCGGGCCGGAGCCCGGTTCATCCCCGCGCGTGCGGGGAACAGGTGAGCTTCCTTCAGGTGGAGCGATACAACGACGGTTCATCCCCGCGCGTGCGGGGAACAGCGGGGATCGACACATCCGGACTTCTGGGCCTGCGGTTCATCCCCGCGCGTGCGGGGAACAGGGGAACAGGCGACGAGCAGCCTCTATCCGCTGCGGTTCATCCCCGCGCGTGCGGGGAACAGGACATGGCTACTGCTGCGTTCTGCCGCCTGACCGGTTCATCCCCGCGCGTGCGGGGAACAGTCCTCGCGGCCGATCCGGTGCGGCACGCTGGCCGGTTCATCCCCGCGCGTGCGGGGAACAGGTTGTAGGACGCGTCAAGGAATGCCTTGGCCTCGGTTCATCCCCGCGCGTGCGGGGAACAGTCGGCGGCGGCGTCTCGACCGTCTCGCCGATGCGGTTCATCCCCGCGCGTGCGGGGAACAGTTCGCCTCGGGGTGGTCAGGAGCGCGGATCACCGGTTCATCCCCGCGCGTGCGGGGAACAGTGCGCCCGCTCGTCGTCTAGGGCGGCGGTCAGCCGGTTCATCCCCGCGCGTGCGGGGAACAGCCTCGACATTCTCCATGCAGATCACGTCGGGCTGGTTCATCCCCGCGCGTGCGGGGAACAGTCCACCCCCATCTTCCTGGGCACACGTCTCTACGGTTCATCCCCGCGCGTGCGGGGAACAGGGAATTCCTGGAGAAGAGATCAGAGCCGTCTTCGGTTCATCCCCGCGCGTGCGGGGAACAGGCGAT
>NZ_KI911334.1:48065-48223 GCF_000513975.1 Paracoccus sp. J55 | reverse complement strand
TCCGGTTCATCCCCGCGCGTGCGGGGAACAGGCGATCACCTGATCGATGGTCATGGTCGTGAGCGGTTCATCCCCGCGCGTGCGGGGAACAGGTCGTCCTGACGTAGTAGGAATTATCGCCGTTCGGTTCATCCCCGCGCGTGCGGGGAACAGCCGTC
>NZ_KI911334.1:46367-46770 GCF_000513975.1 Paracoccus sp. J55 | reverse complement strand
TCACGGTTCATCCCCGCGCGTGCGGGGAACAGCTGCGATAATGCCCCTGCCAGACGTGCAGCCACGGTTCATCCCCGCGCGTGCGGGGAACAGGGTCTCCGCCTCGGTCTCATTCTCGGCCGCGGCGGTTCATCCCCGCGCGTGCGGGGAACAGAACTGCCATTCCTGGTCTAACCGCTGGTCCTGCGGTTCATCCCCGCGCGTGCGGGGAACAGCGCGTGGTGCTGGGACTGCTGCGCTTGCAGACCGGTTCATCCCCGCGCGTGCGGGGAACAGGGTCAGCATGCCGCCGATGCCATTCTCCGGGGCGGTTCATCCCCGCGCGTGCGGGGAACAGGCTCCGCCAAAGAGCGGAATCGAAAAGGGCGGCGGTTCATCCCCGCGCGTGCGGGGAACAGGATTT
>NZ_KI911334.1:45792-45888 GCF_000513975.1 Paracoccus sp. J55 | reverse complement strand
GACTCCGGTTCATCCCCGCGCGTGCGGGGAACAGGCCGCCGCTTACCTTGGCGTCTCGGAAACCACCGGTTCATCCCCGCGCGTGCGGGGAACAGG
>NZ_KI911334.1:0-45670 GCF_000513975.1 Paracoccus sp. J55 | reverse complement strand
CGGTTCATCCCCGCGCGTGCGGGGAACAGGCCGCCGCTTACCTTGGCGTCTCGGAAACCACCGGTTCATCCCCGCGCGTGCGGGGAACAGGCTTCCTGGAAGCCTCTGTGCTGCAATGATATTCACGATGTCAACCGAGCTACCGATTTTTTGCCGCCCTCTGGCGCGGCCATCGGCTACTCGCGCGGATAAAACGAAACCAGCTTCAATCCGTCGAAATCGACCGGCATCCGACGGTTGCGGCCGACGGTCAGGAACTCAAAGCCCTGATCCGTGGGCGCCTTCCAGATCATCACCGCATCGCCGCCTTCGATATAGGCTTCGACCTGCTCCCAGATCCGGGTCCGGGTCCTCGCGGAGTAGTCGCCGACATAGACGCCGGCTCTCACCTCCAGCAGCCAGGCCGCCAATCGCCCCCGCAGCCGAGGCGGCGCGTTGCTGACCACGATCACCATCATCCGCGATGCCCCTCGTCCCCCGAACCGGCCGGGTCGTCGAAAGCGGGACCGATTGCGTCCGGTGGCGGCTCGGGGCGTGGCAGGTCGCCGGCGGCCAGCACCTCCTCGATGCCGGGGATGATCTTCGCCAACAGGCCGGTGCGGCGAAAGGCGTCGCGGCAGGCGAGGCGCACGGCCCGGTCGGGCGGCATGTCCAGCTTGCCGCGCACATGCTGGCCGGCGATGCGGAACGCCTCGGGGACTACGGTTTCCAGTTTCCACAGATCGGCAATGTCATAGACGAAGGAAAGCGGCTTGCCGGTATGCAGGAAACCGATGGCCGGCGCATAGCCCGCAGCCAGGACCGCCGCCTCGGTCAGGCCGTGCAGACAGGCGGTCGCCGCGGAAAGGCAGCGGTTCGGCACGTCGCCCGCCTCCCAATCCGCGACATCGTATTGCCGCCGCTTCCACGTGACGCCGTGGGCCTCGGCCAAAAGCTCATAGGCCTTGCGGACCCGCACCCCCTCGATCCCGCGAAGCTGGTCGATCGAGCGGCGCTCGGGCGCGGGCTCGCGAAAGCGCATCTGATACATCTTGCGCACCACCCGCAGCCGCGCGGCGGGGTCGAGCGCGATGGAAGCCTGCCAGAGCAACCGGTCCGAGCGCGCCCCGCCAGGCTGGCCGGCGGAGTAAAGCCGCACCCCGGCCTCGCCTACCCAGGTGATCAGCGTTCCGACGCGGGCGGCCAGCGCCACGGCGGCATGGCTGATGCGCGCGCCGGGTTCCAGCATGATCCCGGCAAGGCCACCCACCGGGATATGGGTGCGCGTGCCGTCCGCGTTGACCGCGACGAACGCGCCGTCCTGTACGTCCAGTTGCGCCCGCTCGACGAAGACCAGGGAGGCGCGGTCCTTGAGGGGGATCGGCCTTGGCGGCGGCAGGCCGGGGATCGCCATGCCTTACGCCCGCCGGATCAGCATCAGCCCGCAGCCGAAGGCTTTGCCGCGGCCGAAGCCCACGGCAATCTGCGCGAGAAAGGCGTCGGGATCGGTGACCTCCAGCCGCCCGGTCATCTCGATGACGCCGAATTGCGGCTGGCCCTTGCGGGGGCCGACATGTGCTGGCAGCCGAACGACCGAATAGTCGGCTGCGGCGAAATCCGTCACCTGGAAACCGGCCACTTCGCCCTGCCGTGCCAGCCAGTCGCGGCCAGCGGTTTCGGCGGCGGCCATGCGCGCCTCGCGCCGGGCATCGCTTTCACTCCCCGAAGGCAGCGCATGAAGTGCGTCCATCACCACATCCACCCGCTGCGCACGGACATCGGGCACGGTCTTGCGCGTCCGCGTGGCGTTCGCGCGCAGGACGAAGCCCAGCCGGTCGCCCGCCCGGAGGTCGGGCGCAAAAGGCTTGACCTCTGGCGGCAGGAACAGCCCCGCGCCATCGGCGGCGGGGGGGCGAGGCGAGAGGATCAGGAAGCGCCCATTCCCCTCGGCCCGCCACAGGAAATCGCGGCTCCGGTCGGGATCGTCGGCGAACAGCGCCCAGATCAGCCGGTGATGGGCGTCCATGATCCGGCCCCGCTTGGGGTCGTGCAGCCGGTCGGGCGCAGATCCCTCGATCGGGTCGATCAGCGCCTTCAGCGCGGTGGTCGCCGGATTGCGCGCCAGCGTGACGCGAGAGAGACAAAGGCTCATGTCGCCCCCTCGGCCGCGGGCCGGTGGATGAACACGGGACGTTGCGCAAAGTGCCATTTCGCACGCTCGACCGGCAGGTCGTTGCGGCTGTCCCGCGCATCGGCAGGACTCACGGGCTCGTCCGAGGCGACCAGCCGCAGCGCGCCCCGATGGCCGAAGGGCGGACGGGCAGCCAAGGCCAGCGCCTGCAAGGGACCTTCAGCCTTGACGATACGCGGGGCGGGGGGCGCGGCCAGCGGGCAGGACTTGCGGCCCAGATAGAGCGTGAAGACCGGCTGGCGCAGGGCCTGCGCCAGATCCTCCAGCGCACCCGTCCAGCCCGGACCGGACCACAGCGCCACGGCATAGGCGACGCCGACCCGGTAATCGCGCAGGGTGATGGTCGTGTTCGTGTTACGCCCCGCGCGGGCGATGGCAGCGGGGCGGCTGTCGGGGTTGCGGGCGGCAGCGGTCGGGATGGTCTCGACGGTGTGGTAGTCGCGCAGCGGCACGCCGTCATCGATCACCCCCACCGCCAAGCGCAGCGCGTCGAGCCGGGCGAAGCCTTCATCGTCGCCGCGCCGGATGCCCATGGCCGCAGCGACCAGCCCGATCACCGCAGAACGGCCGGGCCATGTCAGCGAGCCGCGCCGCTCATGCCCGGCCAGTTCCCCCATGCTGCCCAGTGCGGCGCAGAGGGTGAAGACCAGATGCTCAGCCATCCGCCGCCACCGCCGAGGCCGCGAAACTGGCGATGTCATTCAGCCGGCCCTGCCCCGCCGCGACATTCATCAGCGCCTCGCGCGTGGGCGCGCTGTCATAGGCGGCGTCGATCTGGCCGCGCATCGCTTCCAGCTTCTTGACGGAAGTGGTCAGCAGATCCTCGCCCTGCACGGGTTTCAGGAAGGCGCCGGTCAGGTCGCGCGGGGCGTGGCTGCCGATCTCGGCCAGGACATAGGCCGCGAAGGGATGATGCGCGTGGCTGTTCTGCTTGCCCTTGGGCGTGGCGGTCGCCAGCGCGCGGGCCAACGCATCCAGCCCCTTCGCCGCCAGTTCGCGGTCGCCGCCAAGGTTTTCCACCAGCAGATCGGTGTTCACGCAGGCATAGAGGTAATAGACGCCCGAGCCGAAGGCATGTTCGCCCAGATGCGCGCCGCCGGCATCCTCGTCCCGGGTTTTCAGGTCATCGACGGCGGTGAAGAAATCGTCCTCGGATTGCGCGCGGTGGGTGGTGATAGCATGGCCGACCTGCACGGCGGCCTCGCGGTTGAAATCCGGGTTGTCGGCCAGCATGCGCCCGAACATGGCGATGTCCACCGCCCCACCCGCGCTGCGCAGCACGGTTTTCGCCAGATCCTTGTCGGAAGGCAGCCCCTCGCCCTGCGCCGCCTTGCGCGCAAGGTCCAGCGCATAGGCGCGTTCCTCGGGCGAGATGAAGGCCAGGGTCGTGCCCTGCACCAGATCGGGGTTCTTCTTATCCACCGGCTCGATCTTGCCGAAGACCTTGGCCACCGCCTCGGCGATCTCGCGCGCCTTGGCGGCATCGACGCCGTCCTCGGCCAGCGCCTTGCGGATCACCTCGCCCAGCCGCTTGGTCCGTTCGCCCAAAGACCCGACCAGCGCCTGCTGGAACGTGTCGGACATCCGCAGCGCCCGCTTGATCGATTGGCTGGACAGCCGCAGCCGCGGGGCGCCGCCGTAATGCGCCTCTTTCGGGCGGCCCTGATCGTCGCGGTTCGGGTTCGACGGAGGATAGGCCGTCAGCAAGTGGAATTGCAGAAAGGTGGTCATTCGGTCTCCTCCTCGGCGGCGACCGAACGCGGAGGCGCGGCGCCGTAATAATCGAAACACCAGCGGATACGGGGCTTTTCGCCCCAGAACAGGATGTCCTCGGCCAAAGCGGCCACGTTGCAGGCCCCGCCGACCAGCGGCAGCGCGCGGCGCAGGCCCGTCGCCAGCTCCTGCCTGTCATCGGAACGGATCAGCCGCTGGAAACGCAGAGCCGACAGCGCCTTGGGATCGCCCCCGCCGAAGGCTTCCGCAACACTTAACTGCCCGTCATGTCGCTTGACATGGGCAAGCACCTGCGCCAGCGCGGCCAGCGTCAGCGGATCCGGGCGGCGATCGAGGCGGTCATACAGTGCGCTCACCGCACCTTCGGCCAGAATATCGGTGACATGATCCGCCCGCCGCAGCCTTGCCCGCAGGGCACGGGCCGGGCCGGTGTCTTCATCGGGACGAAGGTGCTGCTTCCACCAGCCAAAGGCGACCTGGCCGGGGTTCTTCGTCGCATCGCTCATGCCGCCTCCTTCCTGCGGGGTCGGGGTCCGAGGCCCAGCTTCACATAGGCGTCCTTGCCCGGATTGCGCCAGCCCGCAAAGGCGGCGCGCAGCCCCTCGCGCGCGTCGATGATCTGCCTGATCGCCTCGGGGCGCTGCTGGTCCAGCCCCGGGAGGGCCTGCCGGTCGAAGATCGCCAGCGCCACCCGCTCCATCGCGCGCAGCCAGCGGGCGGCGGTTTCCACGCGCGGCGTTCCGGCCAGCAACGCGGCAAGGCCGGCCTCGAACGCGCCTTGCGTCGCGGTAAAGAACTCCTCACGCAACGCATCCAGCGCGCTGCCTTCGCCCGCCACGACCTTCAGCGCACCGCGCAGGGCAAGGCCGAAGGACTCGGCCGACTGGATCATCGCGATCAGGGTCAGCCCGGCCTCGCTTTCAAGGGACAGCAGCGGCTGGCGCGACCAAGTGAAGTCGCGGGGCTTCATGTTGTCCATCGCGTAGCCCGCCACGATCACGCTGGCCGTCACCCTGTCCCTGGGCAGCACGCGGCGTTCATAGCTGTCCAGACAGCGCGCCCGGCGGCGCAGATCGCCTTCGTCGCCCGGCATCTCCATCACCACGCCCAGCCAGTTGCGATAGCCGAAAGCGCCGGCGCGGGGATGCAGGGGCAGAAGCTCGGACCCAGCCTTCTGGCGATAACAGGGGGTCAGGGGATGTTCCCAACCGGCGTAATTGGCCCCATAGGGCCGCTGGATAACGCCGGTGACCGCCGCATCGCCGACCAGCCGCAGCCGGCGCGGCATGCCGAAGAAGGCCTCGACCGGGTGGGTGGAGTCGGGCCAGACCTCGGCCCCCTTCGCTTCGGAGGTGCGGGTCGGGCGCATCCAGGGCAGCACCTCCGGCCCGGCGGGCTGGCCATCGGGAATATTCGCCCAGACAAGATCCCACAGGCTGCCCGTGCCCGGATCGACCAGCGTCACCATCGGCCCGCCGCCGCGCATCGAGGTGCGGTTGCCCGCGCCCCCCGAGGGCGCATGCGCCTGCAATGTGTAAAGCGCCATCGCGGCCAGCGGCAGGTCGAGTTCGGGATAACGGTTCCGCCGTACCATCAGGTCGGCATTGTTACGTGCAGTATTGCCCCCCGCCGAATCGATGAACAACATGTCAGGCGGGTTCGGCGCGCCTTCCAGCGGATCGAAGTCCTGAAGAAAGCGCGGGCCGTCACCCATCAGGTCGAAAGCCGGGGCAAACGGGGCAAGCCGCTCGCGCAGCCGCTGCGCATCCGGCTTACGGGCGCGCCAGTCGGCGGCATTGGCAGGAGGATCGGCGAGGAAGACGAGGCCGATCAGCAATTCAAGACAGGCGATGTTCAGATCGGCGCGCGGCCAGTCGGGGAAGACGACGCCGGGGTCAGCGATCTGGTCGGGGCGGATGATGCGGGGGCCATCATCGGAACGGCGCACCGGAATCCAGGGATCGTTAACGAGATTTAAAGACATCAGCACGATCCTGCGATCCACCTCACGAGCGATCCAAGCAGAGCCACATACCCGCTGTCAATCCATATTTATCCCTTCTCACACTTAACCCTTCTCCACATCTATTTATCCCCGCATGTGCGGGGAACGAGTAGCCTTGACCCTGCTCCACGGGTCATCCTCGCGTGTGCGGGGATCACTCCCAGATCAGGCCCGAACACGCGGAATAACGCAACCCCTCGCAGATTTCCCCATCCTCACCCACCGGACAAATCGTCACCGCCGCACGCCGCCAATCCGGCCAATCGCGCGTCACCGCCGCGATCTCGGGCACCTCCTGATCCGGTAGCGGTAGCCGATCCAGCCTCGCCTTGGCAGCCGACACCTCCGAGAGCTGCCAGAGTTCCGCGAGCGTCCCCTCGCCCTGTGCCCATGGCACAAGCACCCCATCCACCCGGCGAGCCAGCGCCAGCGTCCGGGTCTCGCGCCCCAGCCGGGTCGGATAGCGGGTATCATCCGCCCCCGCCGCGCCCTGCCGGTAGCCCGCAGCGAAGTCCACAACGTTCTGGTCGCCCAGCGAGCGGCGGGCATAGCCCTCGCCGATCCGCTCTTGCTCGGCGGCCTCCAGAACCGGCGGGACCGGCGCGGCCCCGTCGCCATGCACGGCCTCGATCAGGGCGCGCAATTCGCAAGGCGCATCGATCCGACCCCGGCGGAACAGCAAGTCAGCCGTGCGCCACTGCTCGGCCAGCGGATAGACCCAGGCGCCACCATCCAGCACCTGATGCAACCAGCGGGCATCGGAAACCTCGTCCGGATCGGGCGAGACGACATGCAGCACGGGCCAGGGAACGGGACGTAGACTTTGCGGACGCTCTGCCATGTGACGCCACAGCCGCCCGGCGCGCTGGATCAGCGCCGCCATGGGCGCGAGGTCCGAGACCATCACGTCGAAATCCAGGTCCAACGAACTCTCGACCACCTGCGTCGCCACCAGCACCTTGCCCGCTCTACCCTGACCATGACGCCCGAAACACGCCAGTTCCGCCGCCTCGATCCGCTTGCGGTCGCTCAGCGCGAAGCGGGCATGCAGCAGCGAGGCCTCGACCCCGCGCGCCCGCAACAGATCAACGGCGGCGATCGCATCATCGACGGCATTGCGCACCCAGACGCAGGCCGCACCCGCCTGGGCCGAACGCGCCAGCAGATCGGCGGCCGCCTCGGCATCGGGCAGCCTCTCGACCTTCACCACCCCCTTGGGGCTGGGCGTCGCGGCAACGGGCAGCCTGTCCACACCCGGAATCGTCAGCGCGGGATAGGCGGGGTCGGGGTCCGCGGCCCAATCCCTGCCCGCCCCCTGGGCAAAGGCGCGCATCAGCCGCGCCCGCGCGTCCAGCGGCAAGGTCGCCGTCAGCAGGATCGCCGATCCGCCCTGCGCAGCATGGGCCTGCAACAGCCGATCAAGTAATATACTACCGTATCCATCCCCGGAGATTTCATGTGCCTCGTCGACAATCAATATCTTGGAGGACAGCCCCCACAGCCGCAGCGCCGAAAACCGCGCCCGCATCACGGCCAGCAACGCCTGATCGACCGTGCCGATCCCCACATCGGCCAGCAGCGCTCGCCGCCGGTCGTCCGCCAGCCATTCGGTGCAGGTCACGTCATCGCTGCGGCTGCGCCCGTGCTGCAAGTCGAGAAACGGCACCGACAGCCCGGCGCGGCCATGCGCCAGGGTCAGCGTCGGATGCTCCAGCATGCGCCCGACCACGCCGGAGGCGCGCACGAACATCGCATCCGCCGTCGCCATGGTGGGAAGCGCGAAGAACAGCCCCCTGCCCTTTCCGGCCAGCAGCATGCGCTGCGCCAGGATCAGCGCCGCCTCGGTCTTGCCGGCGCCGGTCTCGTCCTCGATGAAGGCCAGCATCTGCCCATCGGGCAAGGGCGCCGATGCCGCCGCCTGCTGCATGGGGCGCAGGGCGAAGTCGAACAGTTCCTCCGGCCGCGCAATCGTTCCCGCGACACCTGCCCGAGGCACATGGCGCGCGGCGGCGCCCCGTGCCAGCGCGAGGTAGTCGGCCAGCGGCAGATCGCCTCGCATCGCCGGAAACCAGTCGGCATTCGAGCCGATCCAGTCCGCTGCCGTCGTCAACCCGGCCAGCCACCATGACAGCCGCCTCGCCTCGGTTTCATCCAGCCCTTCCAGCGATGCCTCGGGCCAAAGACCGGCCAGGGCCTCGACGGCCGCAGGAATATCCGCCGCAGCCTCTGGCCCCGCATCGCCGCACATTCGGGGAAAGAACCGCTCATCCCGCTTCGAGGGCCGACCGTGGTGGCCCGCGATGGCCGGGATCAGAAAGCGCATGGCCCTGGGATCGGCCTGCAAGCGGGCCTGCAACCACGGATCGTCCAACAGCCAGGCCTCGGTCAGTTCCCAGTGGCGCGCGGATTGCGGCACCCTCTCGCGGATCATGGCGCGGAAGCCCGCCCCGATCTTGCCCAGATCGTGCAGGGCGACAAGCAGCGCAAACGCCGCCTTCCATTCGTCGGGAAAGGGGCTGCCGCGCAGCAGCCGTTCGGCAACCGCAGCCACGTCGAGCATGTGATAGATGGCGGGATGCTCGGGCCCGCCATCCCGGCTGCTTTTTCCGGGCCAATGCAACAGATGGGACGCCATGAAAGCCCGTGTTCGAAGAAGATGCCGATCCCCCCGATGATGCCGTCTTTTCGTGGGAAGGAAAGAGGGCGCCATGATGAAGTTTTCCGATGCGGGTCGTACCATGAGGTGCAGACTGGACGCGACCTCGGCCAAACTGGCAAACCTCCATCCTCGTCTTCCGCGAAGCTCGTCTACCGCACCCAGATCCTCGATTATCCGGGTGAAGAGCTACGACAAGGCCGGGACAGCATGGCTTCCGAATAAACTTTCGCCAGGCCCCCTTGCCATCCATGCTGATCTGAACCTTGCGGCTGGCCAGAACCTTGATGAAATCGGTCGAGGTGAATTGACTGCCCTGATCGGTGTTGAATATCTCCGGCTGGCCATAGCGCTCCAGTGCTTCTTCGAGCGCGTCGACGCAAAAATCCGCATCCAGAAAGATCGATATCCGCCAAGACAGCACCCGCCTGGAGAACCAATCGACCACGGCGACCAGGTAGATGAAACCACGGGACATCGGGATGTAAGTAATATCCATGGCCCAGACCTGATTGGGCCGGGTGATCGGCAGTTTCCTCGGCAGATAAGGGTAGATCTTGTGCCCCGGCGCCGGTTTCGAGGTGTTCGGCTTGCGATACAGCGCCGCGATCCCCATCCGTTTCATCAGCGTGCAAACGTGCTTGCGGCCAACCTGGAAGCCTTCCTGGACCAGAATGCCCCGCAACATCCGGCTGCCCGCGAAGGGGTGATCCAGATGCAGCCGGTCGATCCGGCTCATCAGCTTGAGATCCGCGTCGCTGACTGGGCGTGGCTGGTAATAGACGGCACCCCGGCTGATCCCGAGGATCCTGGCCTGTTTGCTGATGCTCAGCTTCGCTCCCGCATCGATCATTTTCTTGCGCTTGGCAACAGTCCCGCCTTGCCGAGCGCGACTGACAAAAAATCATTCTCCGGTGTCAGTTCGCCGATCTTCGCATGCAGCGTCTTCACGTCGATCACCGGCTCTGCCGCAGGCTTTGCAGCCTCGCCAAAGATGCCGGTCGCACCTTCGAGCAGCTGATCCCGCCATTGCTTGATCTGATTGGGGTGAATGTCGAATTCTTGCGAAAGCTCGATCATGGTCTTTTCACCTTTGATCGCTGCTATCGCCACCTTTGCCTTGAACACCGGGCTGTGGTTCCGACGCGGTCGTTTTGTCGGCATCTACAAGCGCATGCGCTATGCCGACGTGAAGATGTTCACGCTGTTCGAAGGCGAGATCAGCGAATTGCATGTCGGGCTGAAGGGCACGATGAACGCGCTGTTCATCAAGGACCTGGCCGACAAGACCCGCCGGGGATTGCGCCGCCGGGTCGAGGACGGCAAATCCGGTGGCGGCAACTCCTACGGCTACGACGTGGTGAAGCGGTTCGACGGCAATGGCGAGCCGATCCGCGGCGACCGGACGATCAACGAAGCGCAGGCCGCGATCATCCGCCGCATCTTCACAGATTATAACGCCGGCCTTTCCTCACGCACCATCGCCATGACGCTGAACCGCGAGGGCCTGCCCGGTCCCATGGGCAGGGAATGGGGTCCCTCGACGATCCACGGCAACCGCGAGCGCGGCACCGGCATCCTCAACAACGAGCTTTATGTCGGCCGCCCCGTCTGGAACCGGCTGCGCTACGTCAAGGATCCCGATACCGGGAGGCGGGTCTCTCGGCTGAATCCGGAAAGCGAATGGGTGGTGCAAGACGTGCCCGACCTGCGCATCGTCGACCAAAATCTCTGGGACGCGGTGAAAGCGCGGCAGGGCGAACTGGCCTTCTCGACCCGCACGCGGCCGGAAGGCAATCCGCTGAACGACCGGCGGCGCCCGAAACACCTCTTCGCCGGCCTGGTCAAATGCGGCTGCTGCGGCGGGGGCTATTCGATGATCGCGAAGGATCTCCTGGGCTGCTCGACGGCGCGGAACAAGGGCACCTGTGACAACCGCATCAACATCCGCCGCGACGCGCTCCAAGCCTCGATCCTGAACGGACTCAAAAACACCTGATGGAGCCGGAGCTGTTTCGGGAGTTCTGCGCCGAGTTCACCCGGGAGGTAAACCGGCTGCGCATGGAGCGCGGCGCCGATCTGACCGCCGTGCGCGAAGAGCTTCCCCGTATCGACCGCGAACTGTCGAAGCTGCTGGCGGCGCTGAAGGCCGGCGGTCCGATCCAGGCCATCGTCGACAACATGAAGCGGCTGGAAGCGCGCAAGGCCGAGCTGACGGAGAAGCTGGCCAACGCCGACGAACCCCCACCCCTGCTGCACCCGAACATGGCGGCGCTCTATGCTCAACGCATCGCGGAGCTTTCGGAGAACCTGCGGCACGAGGACGGCCGCGCGCAGGCGGCGGCGCGACCACGTGACGCTGGTGCCAGAGGACGGCGAGCTGGCCATCGTGCTGCGCGGCGATCTCGGCGCCATCCTGCGCTTTGCCGCGGGAAAGAAGTATCCGGATTTCCTGTCGGAAGCCGAGGCGCTGGACAATCTTCTGGCGCAGTCGGGCAGCTTGCGGAAGCCCAGGCTTAGAAACGGAAAAACCTCCGCGCTTAATGCCACGGAGGTTTCGTAATTATCGTTGGTTGCGGGGGCCCGCAACTACCGAGACCGACACTCGCTCGAAGTCCCTGCATAAAAACAGAAAATCCATTTCTCGTCGGACTTTCAAGTGTGCTGGCACCGTCCGGGCCAAGGGCGCTCCGAAGACCGAAAAGGCGCCCAAACCCCGTTTCATTCAATGTCTTCGTAATACACCAGCGCGGGAAGATACCGCCTCTGATGCAGTATCCGCAGCACGACAACCGCATCTCCTGCGGCCTTGATCGGCGCGTAGAAGATGATGTGCTTTCCGTAATTGAGCGAACGCATCCCCGGCAGGAACAGATCTCGCGGCCGGCCCGAGAGTGGCACCTGCTCAATCCGCTCGAATGCAGAAGCAAGACCCCGATAATAGCGCAGCCATTGCTCCCTGCCCCACTGTTCAACCGTATATTGGCGGATCTCCTCCAGATCCTGCCTGGCAAGGTCGGATAGCCTGATCGCCATTCGGAGGGTCAGCCTCGGAAGGCGTCCGGCTCGAAGGCACGGGCGTCGAACTCCGCGAAGCCCCCTGCCTCGGCTGCAGCGGCAGCTTCCTCAAGTTCCGCCTTCAGCGCATAGAACTGTCTTGCGCCGTCCTTCTCCATCAGCAGGCGGATCCCAGCGCGCACGACCTCGCTGAGGTTGGCATAGGCACCGGACCTGATCTGGCCCTCGACATAATCCCGCATCGGTTCCGTCAGATGGACGTTGGGCATGGCGACATCTCCTTCATGCTCGATCATATCAGATTCGAGCATAGTCTCAACCGTTCGACGCCGCCCGGCACCGGCGTCACCCCGCCCATGGGCGCGGGCGAGGCGCCGCAGAAATGTCAGCCCTTCTGCGGGGCGAACGCCGCGCGATATTGCGACTGGCGTTCCAGCATCCAGCCCGGATATTCGGCGGGCAGCTTCGTCACCCTGTCGAGCGCGGATCTCGGCAGCGACGTTCAACGTGCGGATTTCGTCGCTGCGGTTCTTCTTCGGCATCACCTGCGGGCGCGAGAACATGAAGCGCTACATGCAGTTCCGAAGCAAGCCGCGGAGATTGCCGGCTGTCCTCAGCGTCGAAGAGGTGGGCGACCTGATGGCCGCGGCGCCCGGGCGGGGACTGAAGTACCGTGCTGCCCTGGGCATCAGCTACGGGGCCGGCCTTCGCGCCGCCGAGGTTTGCAACCTCAAGGTCACGGATATCTTACGTCTGTCGCGCTCGACCTCGTCTTGGGGTCGAACTTCTTCTTCATGAAATGGGCGACGGTCCCGACCTCGCCGGCACAGACTGCGTTCCTGCGCGTGCTGTTCGGCTTTCTGCCGCTGGCGGTCATCGCATGGAGGTCGGACGTCATCACCCGCAGCCAGTTTTTGCATCTGCCGCATTCTGCCGTCATGTCGGTGCCGAGGACGACCTTCTACTCCTGCGGTTTCGTTGCCTGGACCGCCCTGTTCCCCACCAGCATTGCCGGGCTGTTCAGCAGCGCCATTCCCATCTTCGCCTTTCTTTGCGCGTTCCTGTTCTTGTGCAGAGATCGACCGATCCGCCCGATGGCGTCGGGTGTCGAACTCGGCTTTGTCGGGATCGTGCTGAATGCGCGTCCCTGGGAAGGGACGGCTGGCGTCTCGCCGCTTGGCGTGCTGCGGATGCTGGCCGGGACGATCAGCCTGTGCGTGTCGTTCGTCCATGTCCGGCACTTCCTGTTGCCCCTGAAGCGGCCATCGCTGGCCCTGGCACCTGGCAAACCGGACTGGCGATGGTGACCTTGCTACTGCTGACCGATCTCGAGGGCATTGGCACCATTGCCATGGATGCGCATGCCTTGCCGGGAACAATCATCGGCCTGGGTATGCTGGGAGCAAGTGAGGCTTTCCTGAGCTACTACGTAATTATTGAAAGGCTTGAGCCGGTGCGGGTGTCCGGTGCGACCTACATCGCCCCGATGGTCGCGCTCCTGATCGACGTCGCCGTGGGCAAGAGAATTACCACTCTGGGGATCCTGGCGGCGGCTCTGTCATATTCACCGCATCGATGGCCTCCTACATGGGCCTGCCCTATGGATGGGATATACCGTCGCTAAGTCCGCCCTGCTCGGGGTCGTGCGTGCCCTTTCCGCCGAATTCGCTGACCAGAACGTCCGGGTGAACGGCATCGCGCCGGGGTGGATCGCCATCCCCCTCTATCGGGGTGCCAGGGGTGCCGATCCCGCGCGCAAGGCCAAGGCCTCGGGGCGAATCCAGATGGGACGCATCGGCGAGGTCGAGGATGTCGGCTGGACCTGCGTGTTCCTGGCCTCGGACGCCGCCGCCTGTATTACCGGCCAGGCAGTGGCCGTGGATGGGCGGAGCCCTGGCGGGCATCTGACCTTCGGGAACGCAATCGCTCCGACATGCTAGCAACCATCAAGGGCTGCTGCATGTGACGCATCTGTATGATGTCGCGGGCGGGACATGCCAGCCGCTGGGGGGCCGGCTTGCAAGGATACCACAGCTTAGCTCAGGTCGCTGCGCATCCTTTCTTCGGGCCCGCCAGGATTTCGCAAATATACCGGGCATCTTCGGGCAGCAGCGTGGCGCGGTCCGGGGCCTGAAGATCCAGCACTAGGCTTGCCGCTTCCTGCAAGGGTTTCTCGCCGGCAGGCCGCATCGTTGGTGAAAGCGACCGAATCAAGGCTTCCAGCACCTCTGCCTCGATCCGTTCGGCCATGAGCTCCTGCGCCTTGACCGCCTCGCGCAGGGCAGGAATGCGCGGGTTCCAGGCCAGGATGGTGCCGGACTTCATCACCGTCCTGATGCGGCGCAGGGGGTGGATCACGTCTTGCCGCCACCGCGCGCATGAGGCGTCCAGTGCCCGGATGGCGGCGGCATCCAGGGCCTTGTCCAGAACTGCTCCGTGAAGGACGGCAAGAAACAGCGGGATGTCCAGCCCATATGTCTCCTGCAGGCGCAGGCAGACCGGGGCCACGCCCGGCGCGGCATAGACCTGCAGCATGAAGGGCCAGAGTTCCGTCGCCTCGTCCTTCTCGGCGGCGCATTTCCCTTCAGGTTTTGCAGGCATCATCATGCTCCCTCGCTCGCAAGCGCGGCGATCTCGCCCACACTCACCGGCCGAAGCGGCGGCCGGACGGTCAGCCAGCCCGCCTCCTCCATGGTCACGCCGCGCATCCGGGCCGTCAACTGGGCCAGGGTCGGGCCGCAGATCCGGCCCTGGCAAGGGCCCATGCCACAGCGCAGGAACGCCTTGAGCTGGTTCGGCCCGGCAGCGCCGACGGCAAGGCTTGCCCGGATCTCGCCGCAGCGCACCTCTTCGCAGCGGCAGGCGACCACCTCGTCCGGGGGCGTCAGCAATTCCGGTGCAGGCCGGTAAAGGCGTTCGATCAGCGGGCGCGCGGCAAGATGGGCGCGACGCGCGCGGCGCGTGGCCGAAACAAGCAGAGGATCGACCTGATGGCCAAGCCGTTCCAGAATGGCCATGGCGGCGATGCGCCCTTCAAGCAAGGCCACCATGGCACCGCCGATCCCGCCGGCATCGCCCGCGACATGGACATGGTCCAGCGAGCTGCGCAGATCGCGGTCCCGCGCCGGATGGAAGGCGACCGCAGCCTCGGACCAGAGCATCCGGCACCCCAGGCTGCGCAGCAGATGGGTTTCGGGGATGACGCCTTCGTGCAGGCCGATGCGGGACAGCCGCAGCCTGTGCCGGCCGCGGCCGAGAAAGCGCAGAACGAGGCTACCGTCCCCATCGGGTTCGATCCCGATCTGACGGGCATTGGTATGGACGGCGATCCCCGCCCGGCGCAGCTGCCACAAGAGCCCCGCGCCCTTGACCAGATAGGCCGGGCCGTGCCCCAGCAACGCGCGCGGCAGGTGCCGCAAAGCCGCAAGCGTGGCCGCCGGGCGGGCGGTATCGACCAGCACCAGATCGCGCTTGCCCGCCGTCAGGCATTGCACGGCATAAAGATAGACAAGCGGCCCCGTCCCCACCAGCGCAAGCGGCCCCTGGGGCAGCAGCCCCTCGCGCTTGAGCAGGATCTGCAGGCCGCCGATGGTGGTCACCCCGGGCAGCGTCCAGCCGGGCAGCGGGACCGGCCGCTCCATCGCGCCGGTCGCGACCAGCAGGTGCCACGCGGCTTCGCGGCGCAGGCCCCCCGCATCCCTGAGCCAGACCGCGCCGTCCGGATCGACCCGCCACGCCTCGGTCGAGAAGGCGAGCGTGGCGCCGCTGGCCCGCAGCCGCGCCACCTCGGCCGCACCGGCGCGATAGTCGGGACCAAGGACAGCGGCCCGGCTTTCGGGAACGGTCTCGATACCGCGCCAGATCTGGCCGCCCGGGCCGGGCGACTCGTCGACAAGCAGGACCCGCGCGCCGCGTTCGGCCAACAGGCTGGCGCCGCCGATCCCAGCCGGGCCGGCGCCGATGACGATCGCGTCCCAGCGGCTCATTTCCCCGCCCCCGCCGCATCGCGCCGCGCACCGATCTGGCGGCGCACCCTCATCCCGGCCCGTGCGGCCACCATGCAGGCACGCTGGTTGTCCTGGCCGTCTATGCTCACGAGGCAATCGAAACAGGCCCCCATCAGGCACCATGGCCCGCGCGCGGCGCCGGAAACCGGGGTTTCGCGAAAAGCCGTGACGCCAGCGGCCATCAACGCGCCGGCGACCGTCTCTCCGGGCCGGAAGCGCAGCGGGCGGCCTTCGAAGAACAGTTCGGCACCCGCCTCGGGCGCCAGGGGATCAAGTCGAATGAACGGCAAGGCGCGCACTCCGCATGGATCGGGGGGCGGGGCCGAGATCGCCCCGGGCCAGGGCGGGGCCGAGTTCGAGCGCATGCAGGCTCGCCAGCGTGACCCCGCTGTGACAAGTGACAAGAAAGGCCCCCGGCATCTCGGGCGATTCGTCATAGATCGGCAGGCCGTCCGGAGTCATGATCCTGAGCGCGGCCCAGGCCCGAACCAGGCGCGCCGCGCGTAGGGCCGGGAACAGCCGCGTGCCGATGCGGCAAAGCCGGGCGATGGCCTCGACCTCGGTCGCGGTCGAAAAGCCGGCATCCTCATGCGTGCTGCCCAGCAGCACCGTGCCCTCGCGACTTTGGCGGATGGCGCTGGCAGGATGGTGCAGGAAGGGCGCCACCCGGTCTGTCACCACGATCTGGCCGCGCTCGGGCATCAGACGCGGCTCCAGCCCGACCTGGCGCGCCAGCGCATCGGCGCCAAGGCCGGCCGAGATGACGATCCGGCGGCCCGTTACCTCGGCCCCCGAGGCATCGCGGATCGCAAAGCCCCGATGCGGATCCCGCCGGATCTCGCGTGCCGAGAAATTCGTCCGCAGCCGGCCGCCGTGCCGGACCACCCCTTCGTGAAAGGCGCGCAAGGCGAACAGCGGGCTGACCTCGCCATCGAGGTCGGAAAGCGAGGCGCCAAGCACCTGCGGACCAATGCCCGGCGCGATTTCGCGCAGGGCTTCGCGGTCAAGCAATTCGATGCTGATATCGGCGGCTTCGGCACGGGTGCGCGCGATCAGCGCCCGGCGCTGTTCCATCTCTTCTGCCGAGCAGCAGAAATGCAGCCCGCCGCCGCCGCGCCAGCCGATATCGATCCCGCTTTCCTCGCCCAGGATGCGGGCAAGCTCGGGCCATCGCCTGCCGGCACGGATCGACCAATGCATGTAGTCAGGATGGCCGAGCCCCTTGCCCTGCAACCAGACCAGGCCGAAATTCCCGCGCGAGGCACGGAAGGCGATGTCGCCCTCGTCCAGCAGGGTCACGTCGGCCCCAGCCCGCGCAGCGCCCCAGGCAAGCGCCGCGCCGATCAGGCCCCCGCCGATGACGACCAGTTCGCCGGCCACGCTCATCCCGGCCAGTCCGGCGGTTGCAAGGACAGGTGCATCCAGCGCAGGAGCGTGACGATATCAAAGACCGGAAGGCCAAACCGACGCGATACCGCCGCCGAATAGGGCGGCAGGTTGGCGCATTCGAAGACCAGCGCGCCGACCTCGGGATGACGGTCCAGCAGTTCCGCCACCGTGGCCATCATGTCGGCCTCCTGCGCGGCGCGGTCCACCTCGGGCGCCTGCTCGCGCATGTTGCGCAGCAACGGCCCATCAAAGGGCAGCGCCGCCATGGGCAGCCCGGCTTGCGCACCCACGCCGCGAAAATGCCGCTCGTCCAGCGCAGAAGGGTCCGAGACGATCAGCCCCGGCACCCGCCCCGCGGGCAGGATGCGCTGGATCAACGGAATCTGGAGCAGCGCCGAGGACAGGAAGGGCACTGGAGAATACCGGACCAGCTCGTCCTGGAGCGCGGCGAGGAAACCGCAGCTGGTGGTGATCGCCGAACAGCCCAGCCCGGCCAGATCGTCTATCGCGGCGCGAAAGGCGTCCAGGGCATGGCGCGGATCGCCCTCGATCACGTCGCGCGGCCTGACGCCCCGCACCACGCGAAACTGCACCGCAAAAGGCCAGGTGCCGGCATGGGCGATGTCGCCGGGCAGGCGGCGAAACCCGGTATCCAGCACGATGATGCCTAGCATCACCCCGTGGACCGTACGGCGCGCGGGGGTCATGGCATCTCTCCAGCAAGGGCGTCCTTCAACCCGCTCCAGCGCCGCACCGCACCGGTGTCGATATCGAAAAGGTCCAGCGCCCGCGCGGTGGAATGGGCCACCACCTCGTCCAGATCCCGCGGCTTGGCGTAAAAGGCCGGCACGGGCGGCATGATGATCGCGCCCATCTTCGTCAGCCGCGTCATCGTCTCCAGATGGCCCAGGTGCAGCGGCGTTTCGCGCAGCATCAGCACCAACCGGCGGCGTTCCTTGAGTACGACATCTGCCGCGCGGCTCATAAGGGTCGAGGTGACGCCGGTGGCGATCTCGGACATGGTCCTGACCGAACAGGGCGCAACCAGCATGCCCATGGTGCGAAACGAGCCTGAAGCGATGCTGGCGCCGATATCAGCCACCGGATGGATCACGTCCGCGCGGCCCTCCAGGTCGGCACTCCTGAGGCCAAGTTCCTGGTTCAGCGTCAGCAGGGCCGAGCGGGACACCACCAGATGGGTTTCCACGCCCGCCTCCCGTGCCAATGCCAGGGCCGCGATGCCATAGGCGGCACCCGAGGCGCCAGAGATGCCGATGACCAGCCGCCGCGTGCCCATCTCAGTGCCCCGGGAACCAGTCTTCGGCGCGGACCTGCTCGCCCAGGCGCAGGCGCTTGCGCTCAAACTCGGCCTCGCGTCCCCATGGCTTGGTAGCATCGACCAGAAGCCGGCCCCAATGGTCCTTTTGCTCGTCGCGATAGAAGGACGGGGTTTCGGGGATGATCATCATCTCCTTGTCGGGTCGGCAGCGGGTCAGGATCGCCCACTGCACGTCGTCCATGTCGTAGATGTCCACGTCGGTATCGACCACGGTGATCTGCTTGGCCCAGATCGGTTCGGCGCCGATGGTGGCCAACATGACCTGGCGGGCATGGCCCTCGAACTGCGGCTCGATCTGCACGACGGCATGGTTCACGAAGGGCTGGCAGGTGACGTTCACGATCCCCGGCAGGGCCGCGGAAAGCCGCTGGTAGATATTGGCCGAAACCGAAAGCTCCAGCGTCAGCACCTCTTCGGGTGAGCCGCAAAGAATGGAATGGAACATCGCATCCTTGCGCACGGTGACGCCCAGCACCTCGAAGACGGCATTCGGGGCCTCGGCCACGTAATAGCCCATGAACTCGCCGAATGGCCCTTCGGGCAGGCGGACATTGGGCAGGAAGCGGCCCTCGATCACCACCTCGGTCTCGGCCGGCACCTCAAGGTCGATATGGTTGCACTTGCGCATGGCGACGGGCTTGCCGCGCAGCCGGGCCGCAACCTCAAGCTCATCCACGTCATAGGGCAAGGGCGCGGCCGCGGTCAGGAAGGCATGGGCCGGCGGTCCGATGAGCATCGCGGCTTCAAGCGGCCGACCCATCTTTTCGGCCTTCTCGTGATAGATCGTCAGATGGTGGCGCGGCGCAAGGCGGCAGCGCAGCTCACCGTCGTCGATATACATCGAGCGGTGATAGGACAGGTTGCCCACCCCCGTCTCGGGATCCTTCGCGATGAACATGGCCGAGGTGAAATAGGCCCCGCCATCGCGGTCGGAATAGGTGATGAGGGGCAGGTCGGAAAGCCTGACCTCTTCATATTCCGGCAGATCGGCGGGGGCGGCAGGAACAAGCGGCTGCTTCATGTCGGCCGCGCCCAGCGATGAGAGCCTGCTCCACTGCCGACAGAAATCGGCGGCGTCGATGCCGATCACCTCGCCCAGCCGCTCGCGCGTGCTGTAGATGTTGCTCACGACGGGAAAGCGGGTGCCCTTCACATTGGTGAACATCACCGGCCTGGCCCATTTCTTCTGCGCAAGCTGGGTGACAGCAGCAAGCTCATGCGCGGGATCGATCTCGCGATCGACGACCAGCAGGTCGCCACGGGCCTCAAGCTTGCGGACGAACTCTCTCATATCGGACTCCTTGCGGTGTTTCCCTGCACGGGATCAGCGGGTCTTTCCGCCCTGAAGCGTGGGCACGATGCGGTTGGAGCGCGCCTCATGGGTCGAGCGCAGGCGATAACGGTCGCCGGGATAGATGAAGCGGCTGCGCGTGACGGGAATGCCGTCCCGCCAGGTCGAGCGGTCCAGCAGCAGGCAGGGCTGGTTCTCGTCGATCTGCAGATGCTTGCGCACCTCTTCGTCGGCACGGATGGCGCGGATCGTGTTGTCCACGGTCGTCACGCGGGTCTCGCGCAAAAGCCAATTGTGCGGCGTGATGCGCGAGAAATCCTGTTCCAGATAGGCCGGCGCCTCGGCAGCGTTCACATAGCGATCCTCAAGCTGGATCGGCGTGCCGTCTTCGAGATGCAGCAGACGCGAGTGAAAGACGGTGTCGTCCGGCGAAAGCTGCAGCATGTTGCGCCCCGGACTGTCGCGCCCCAGGATCGCATGCTGAAGCACCCGGCAGGAATGCGCGCCGCCCGAGAAGGCGATTTCCTCGGAGATGTCGGGCAGGTTGAAGACCGCGCATTGCATCCGCGGCCCGATGACGAAGGTGCCCCGCCCCTGGATGCGCAGCAGCACGCCATCGGTCTGCAACTCTCGTAGCGCCCGGCGCACGGTCAGCCGCGAGGCGCCGAATTCGCCCGCCAGATCCTCTTCCGAGGGGACCTGGAAGTTCGCCGGCCATTCCTCGGTCTCGATCCTGCGGTCGATCGCGCTCTTGATCTGTTCGTAAAGGGGCTGATCCGTGGTCACTGCACCATCCAAAGTGATATCATTATTGATCCGTTATCATCCCACACCTCCCGACATTGCAAGTGGAATCTGGTCATTCCACCCGCTTCAGGGACCGAAATCGCCCGAAAGAAGCCTTTCCCTGCATATTTTGCTTAAATTATAGGCAAATAACACTATCATTTTCTATCACAGATTCTGTTGTTGACAGGCAATAACAATATTACTTTCTATGATAAGGAATATGGTAGCCGAGTCGATTCCATGACGTTGGGTCGCGACACGGCAAGCAGCAGCCCTGCAAGAATGGAGTGACCATGCCCGCCGAAAGCCTGCCGAAACTGTCCATGTATATCGACGGCCAATGGGTCGCCCCGGCTTCGGGGGAGTATCTCGAGACGGTGGACCCCTATACGGCCAAGCCCTGGGCACTGGTCCCGCGCGGCAATGCCCAGGACGCCGACCGGGCCGTCCAGGCCGCGCACCGCGCCTTCAGGGAGGGACCATGGGGCAGGATGCATCCCAGCGCGCGCGGCCGCATCATCTCGAAATTCGGCGATCTGATCGAGGCGAATGCCGATGCGCTGGCCGAAATCGAGGTGCGCGACAACGGCCGCCTGCTGGCCGAGATGCGCCACCAGATCCGCTATATCCCGCGCTGGTATCACTATTACGCCGGCCTCGCCGACAAGATCGAGGGGGCGGTCCATCCTTGCGACAAGGACGCGCTGAGCTTTTCGCGCCACGAGCCTCTGGGCGTCTGCGCCGGCATCGTGCCCTGGAACGCGCCGCTGTTCCTGTTCTCGCTCAAGGCCGCGCCGGCACTGGCGGCGGGCTGCACCCTGGTGATGAAGCCGGCCGAACATACCTCGGCCACGGCGCTCAAGCTGATGGAACTGGTCGAGGAGGCAGGGTTTCCGCCGGGCGTCATCAACGTCGTCACGGGCTACGGTCCCGAGGTGGGCGAGCCCTTGGTCACCCATCCGCTGACGCGCCATGTCGGCTTCACCGGCTCGACCAAAACCGGCGCGCATCTTTATTCGCTGGCGGCCAGGGACATCAAGCGCGTCAGCCTGGAACTGGGCGGAAAGTCCCCCAACATCGTCTTCGACGACGCCGACCTGGACAATGCCGTGCGCGGCGTGGTGGGCGGCATCTTCGGCGCCGTGGGCCAGACCTGCATCGCCGGCTCGCGGCTTCTGGTCCATCGCAAGGTGCATGACCAGTTCCTGGAAAAGCTGGCTGCATTCACCAAGACGGCCCGTATCGGCGATCCCAAGCACATGGAGACCCGGATCGGCCCCATCGCCAACGCAATACAATATCAAAAGGTGCTGGGCTATATAGACATCGCCCGCGATGAGGGTGCCGAACTGGTCCTGGGCGGCAAGCGCCCCGAGATCGAGGAATGCGCAAGCGGCTTCTTTATCGAGCCGACGATCTTTGCCGGCGTGAACAATGACATGCGCATCGCCCGGGAGGAGGTCTTCGGCCCCGTTCTGGCGGCCATCCCCTTCGACGAGCCCGAAGAGGCCGTCGCCATCGCTAACGACAGCGAATTCGGCCTGGCCGCCGGGGTCTGGACCGCCGACATGCGTCGCGCGCTGCTGATGTCCCAGCGGATCGAGGCGGGCAGCGTCTGGGTCAACACCTATCGCGACGTCTCCTACACCACGCCCTTCGGCGGCTACAAGAAAAGCGGCATCGGCCGCGAGAACGGCATCGAGGGCATCCGCGAGTTCCTCCAGACCAAGGCCGTCTGGCTTTCGACCGCCGAGGAAATCGCCAACCCCTTCGTCATCGGATGAGCGTCATGAGAAAAGGTGCTGAAATCCTTGCCGACGAACTGGCGCTGAACGGCGCGCGGATCGTCTATCATGTGCCGGGCGAAAGCTTTCTGGTCGCGCTCGACGCCCTGGCGACACGACATCCCGGCATCCGCGCGATCAGCTGCCGCCACGAAAACGGCGCGGCGCAGATGGCCGAGGCGCATGGCAAGCTGACGGGCCAGCCGGGCGTGGCCTTCGTCACCCGCAGCCCCGGCGCGACCAATGCGGTCAATGGCGTCCACACCGCCTTTCAGGACGGCTCGCCCATGATCCTGATCGTGGGCCAGGTGAAACGCGCGATCTTGGAGCGCGAAGCCTTCATGTCCTACGACTTCCGCACGATGTTCGCGCCCATGGCGAAATGGGTGGCGCAGATCGACGACCCCGCCCGCATTCCCGAATTCGTCCAGCGCGCCTGGGCCACGGCCCTGTCGGGCCGGCGCGGTCCGGTGGTGCTGGTCGTGCCCGAGGACGTGCTGGAAGAGATGAGCGACGTTCCCCCCTCGGCCCGCCCGGCCCAGCCGTCGCGCGCCGGGACGCCCCGAGATGGGGACATGGCGCTGATCTTCGGCATGCTCGCCCAGGCCCAGCGCCCGCTGGTCGTCGTCGGCGGTTCGGACTGGAGCGAGACTGCGCGCGAGGATATCCAGGACTTCGCCGGCCGGCTGGGCCTGCCGGTAGTGACGACCTTCCGGCGCCGCGACATCATCGACCACCGACTGGACTGTTATGCGGGCGAGATCGGCATCGGCGCCAATCCCGCGCTGCTTGCCCACATCAAGCAAGCGGATTTCGTACTGATGCTCAACGATGCGTTGAGCGACGTGAACACCATCGGCGCGGGCTACATGGAGGGGTTCACGCTTTTCTCGATCCCGCATCCAAAGCAGAAAATCGTCCATGTCATGGCCGACCACGGCGATCTGAACCGGGTATTCCAGGTCGATCTGGCACTGGCGGCCGACAACGACGCCACCGCCCGCGCCCTGGCAAGCCGGGATGCCCGTCCCATGCCGGCACATGCGGAATGGACCGCAAAGCTGCGGGCGACCCTGCTGGCCGAGCGCGAGCCCCAGCCCTGCCCCGGCGCGATCAACCTGCCCCGCGTGATGGGCTGGCTGCGCAAACGCCTGCCCGAGGATGCCATCGTCACCAATGGCGTCGGCGCCTATGCCACCTGGAGCCAGCGCTATTTCCCCCATTACCGCCTGCACACCCAGCTTGGCCCCATCAGCGGCAGCATGGGCTATTCCCTGCCGGCGGCCATCGCGGCCAAGCTGGCCCATCCCGAGCGGGTCGTGGTGGATTTCGTCGGGGACGGCTGCTTCCAGATGAGCAGCGAGGAACTGGCGACGGCGGTGCAGTATGGCGCCAATATCGTCATCCTGCTCTACAACAACGGGCTTTACGGCACGATCCGCATCCATGAGGAAAACCGCCTCGACGGGCGGACCAACGGCACCGACCTGACCAATCCCGACTTCGTGCTGCTGGCGCAGGCCTATGGCGCCCATGGCGAGCGCGTGACCACGACAGAGGAGTTCGCCCCGGCCTTCGAACGCGCCTTGGCAGCCGGAAGACCCGCCCTGATCGAGATGGTGATCGACCCCGAAGCCATCCATTGCCGCTATTCACTCAGCGATCTTCGTGCCCGGCGTGCGTCGCGGGCGCAGGACTGAGCATCGGAAATCCGCCGCGCCCGCCGCAGAAGTGGGCCGGCAGACCCCCCGGGGCGACATCCCAACCGCCCCTTCATCCCCCAACAGGAGTCCCCCCATGAACACCAAGCTTCTTCTCGCCGGCCTCGCCCTTTCGGCCTCCTGGGCCGGTGCGGCCTCGGCCCAGAATTGCATGCTGCGCGTCACCACCTGGGGCGGCAGCTATCAGGCCACCTATGAGTCCGTGGCAGAAGCATTTGAAAAGGCAAACAAATGCCGCATCGAATGGGTTGTGGGCTCAAGCCCGGATCACCTGATCAAGGCCCGGCTTGGCCAGGTGGATGTCGTGACCAACACGCTGCTCAACTCCATCGCCGGCGAGAAAGAGGGGCTCTGGGCACCGCTCGACCCCCAGAAGATCCCGAATATGGCCAATCTCTACGACAATGCCGTCTATTCGGATCACACGATTTTCGCCAATGTCGGCGATTACGTGCTGGCCTATAACACCGACCAGATTTCCGAGCCGCCCACCAGTTGGGACGCGCTGTGGAATCCCGATTACAGAAGCGCGGTGGTGATCTACGGCATCGACCACATCCCCACGCTGAGCCTGACGGTGATGGAGGCCGAACAGAACGGCGGCGGCATCGACAATATCGAGCCGGGCCTGAACCGCATGGCCGAGCTGTTCAAGAACGGCAACCTGATCGGCGCGCTGGACGTGGAAAGCCAGATGGTATCGCTGTTCGAGACGGGCGATGCCTGGATCGGGATGCTGGCCACCGGGCGGATGCGCGACCTGTTGTCGAAGGGCGCGGAGAACATCGCCTTCGTGCGGCCCGAGGAGGGCACCTTCCCGCTTATCTCGACCATCAATATCCACAAGGACGCGACCGATCCCGACATGGCGGCGAAATTCGTGGACTACGTCCTCAGTCCCCAGGTCCAGGTGGCCTTTGCCACGCGCAACCTCTATGCGCCCACGGTGAGGAATGCCGAGGTGCCCGAGGACACCCCCTATCGCGACCTGCTGGTGATGGGCGATGCCTTCGAGCGCCTCTACCTGCCGGATCAGGAAAAGATCACCGCCAACAAGGCTGACTGGCAGCAACAGCTGAACCAGAAGATTGGGCGCTGAGCGGCTGCCGATCCGTGTGGCGACCGAACCAGGTCGCCATCACCCGCAGGGCCGGCGACGGCCGCAAGAACCAGGATGAAATGCAGCCCATGTCCGATGATGCCATTCAAGTCCAGCGAGTCATGAAAAGCTACGGCACCATGCTGGCCGTGGACGATGTCTCCTTCAACGTCGCCGAGGGCGAGTTCGTCTCGCTCCTCGGGCCAAGCGGCTGCGGCAAGACCACGACGCTGCGCATGATTGCCGGTTTCACCGACACATCAGGCGGTGCGATCCGCGTGCATGGCCGCGAGGTCACCCACCTGCCGCCCGAAAAGCGCGACTTGGGCTTCGTGTTCCAGAATTATGCGCTGTGGCCGCATATGACGGTCGCCGAAAACGTGGCCTTCGGGCTGAAGCTGCGCCGCAAGCCGCGGGATGTCATCCGCAACAAGATCGAGGAGGCGCTGTCCGTCACCGGCCTCTCGGGTTACGAAGACCGGCTGCCGCGCCAGCTTTCGGGCGGGCAGCAACAGCGGGTGGCGCTGGCCCGCGCGCTGGCGCTTGAGCCGCAGGTGCTTCTGATGGACGAACCGCTGTCGAACCTCGACCGCGCGCTGCGGGTGGTCATGCGCCGGGAACTCAAGGAGCTGCAGGCGCGCATGAAGATGACCACGCTCTACGTGACCCATGACCAGGAAGAGGCGCTTTCGATGTCGAACCGGGTCGTGATCATGAACGGCGGCCGCGTCGAACAGATCGCGGCGCCCTACGAGCTTTACGAAAATCCGGCCACGCGCTTCGTCGCGGATTTCGTGGGCATCACCAATTTCCTGGAAGGTACCGCCAGCGACATGGGCGGCGGCATGGTCGGGGTGCGGCTGCCCTCGGGCCAGGTGCTGCACGCCCAAGCGCGGATGCCGGTCGCGCAAGGAGGCGCCGTGCGCGCATTGATCCGCCCCGAGCGGGTGACGATTTCCCCGGCCGAGCTTTCGGGGCCGAACGTGCTGGCCGGCCGGGTCGAGCTTTCGGAATATTTCGGCGCCGTGCTGCGCTATACCGTCCGGCTCGACAGCGGCGAAATCCTGCGCGCGGAAGTGCATAACTTCGACGAATTCATCGCCGGCAGCAGCAGGGTCTGGATCTGTACGCTGCCCGAACATCTGCGGGTGATCCCGCATGACACGCGGGGCTGAGCGATGATCCGACGCCTGCTTCCCTCGCTTGCCCCCGCGCTGGTCGCGCTGCTGATCTTCGTCGCGTTACCCATGCTCTGGGTGCTGCGCACCAGCTTCAACGAGCTGGCCGACGGCGCCTATGTCGTCGAAGCGATGACGCTCGACAACTACGCCCGCTTCCTGGGCGATCCCTGGTATCTGGTGAACACGCTGTGGTTCTCGATCCGCATCGCGCTGGTGGCGACGGTGATCTCGGTGATCTGTGCCTATCCGGTCGCGCTTTACATCGTGAAGACGACGGGATTGCAGCGCAACATCCTGATGGCGCTGATCATGGCACCGCTGCTGATCGGCCTGGTGACCCTGGTCTATGGCTGGATCGTGATCTTTCGCGGCGGCGGGCTGCTCAATTCGCTGATGATCGCGCTGCATGTCTATGACCGCCCGGTACGCTATATGTGGGACATCAAGGGCGTGGTGATCCTGCTGGTCTATATCGGCGCGCCCTATGTGGTGCTGTCGCTGCTCGACAGTCTGGAACGCATCAGCCCCTATCTGGTCGAGGCCGCGCGCAATGTCGGCGCCAGCCGCTGGACCGCCTTCTGGAAGGTAGTCTTCCCGATGACCATGCCAGGGCTTTATGCCGGTCTCGTCATCGTCTTTTCTCTGAACTTCTCGGCCTTCGCGGTGCCGCTAATGATCGGCGACAGCAATACGCAGATGATCGGCCTGATCATCTATCGCGAGGCGCTGCTGAACAACGACCTGCCCTTTGCCTCGGCGTTATCGGTGATCATGGTGGTGGTGAATGCGCTGATCCTTGTGGGCATGGCCGCCTTTTTCGGCCGTGTCATCCTCAACCGGCTGGAGGCAAAGCGATGACGCGGCTTGATCTTGGCACGATTGCCCTGCGGTTCTTCACGCTGCTGATGATGGCCTTCCTGATCTTCCCGATCGCGGTGACACTGGTCGTGGCGGTCAACCCGCGCGAGTTCATTCTGCCGCCGAACGGCTTCACGCTGGACTGGTTCAAGGCGGCCTGGAGTTCCAAGACCTTCCTGCGCGGCATGGGCGTCAGCCTGGCCCTTGGCCTTGTCGCGGCCACGCTGGCCAACGCGCTGGCGCTGCCGGCGGCCATGGCGCTGGTGCGGAACGATTTCCGCGGCAAGGGCGTCGTCAACCTCGTCTTGATGTCGCCGCTGCTGATCCCGACCACCATCTTCAGCCTGGCGCTCTATATCTGGTTCGTGCGGGTAGGCTACGGCTCGGGCCTCGTGCCGCTGCTGGTGGGACACACGATCCACGTCATGCCCTATGCGCTGCGCATCCTGACGGCCAGCCTGCACAATCTCGATCCCAGCTACGAAGAGGCCGCGCGCAACGTGGGCGCCGGGCGGACCCGCACGCTGTTCTCGATCACGCTGCCGGTTATCCGCACCGGGCTGATCTCCAGCTTTGCGCTGTGCTTCATCCTGTCCTGGAATGATTTCCCGATCTCGGTCTTCTTGGCGCCGCCGGGCTGGACGCCGCTTCCGGTCGAACTCTTCTCCTACATCAAGTTCCAATACGACGCGGTAGCCGCGGCGCTGGCCGGATCGCTTATCCTGCTGTCGGCGCTGGCCATGGTGATCATCGACCGGCTGGCGGGTCTGCGCCGCGTCCTGCGGTCCTGACCTGCAGCGGACGGGGCTGACCGTCCACACCCAACCCACGGAGTTCCCCATGAAGAACCGCATTTTCACCGGCGCCCCTTCAGAGACGCAGGCCGGCTATGCCAAGGCCGTCATAGACGGCAAGACGATCCATGTCTCCGGCACGACCGGTCGCGATCCCCTGACCAATCTTTTCCCCGAGGATCCCGGACAACAGGCGCGCAACGCGCTGGCCTCGATCCAGGCGACCCTACGCGAAGCCGGATCAAGCCTGGCCGATGTCGTCGTCAGCCGGGTCTATGTCAGCGACCTTGAGGCGGCGACAGCCGTCACCCCGGTGTTGGGCGAAGTCTTTGCCGACATCCGCCCGACGAGCACATTTCTCATCTGCCAGATCCCGGCCCCTGGCGCGAGAGTCGAAATCGAGATCACCGCCTCGAGAAGCATTGCTTAGAGCCGATGCCTGCCGAAAGTTCTGATCAGCACCAAGGGCATAGACCGCCTTCAGACCCCGTTGTTCCGATGGCTGCGGGCTTACTGCGACGGCCATCAGCGCATCGGGAATCTCATAGCTACCCAGCAGCGCATGAAGAGATCGGTTCACACTACATTGACACAAGGGCCTCTCAACTGGAGGCACGACAATTAATCAAACAATAATCAACACTTGCCATTCCATTGAGATCTGCGCTGCAAGACTGTCCACATTTTGAAAGACGACCGGTCTAATTATTGTGGATTTTAGGAGCAGATCGGTCTAGAAAAACCTGATGGGAGATTCGCTAGACCCCGGCCCCCGCAAACGTGGCCGTCCACGCAAGGATCAGAGCCAGCCGGATGCGCCGCGCATGGTGCTCATTCGGACGGGCGTGGCGGTCCTGACGGAAAAGGGTTTCAGTGCGGTCAGCATCGACGACATCCTATCCTCGGCGGGCGTGCCGAAGGGGTCTTTCTACCACTACTTCCCCAGCAAGGAGGCTTTCGGCATGGCATTGATCGATGCCTATGCCGAGTATTTTGCCCGCAAGCTGGATCGCTGGCTCGACGATGAAACCCAGTTGCCGCTGCAACGCATCAGCAATTTCTTCGCCGATGCCAAGGCAGGCATGGCGCGGTTCGGCTATCGGCGGGGCTGTCTGGTCGGCAATCTGGGGCAGGAAATGGGTGTTTTGCCCGAATCCTACCGCCACCGCCTGGCGGCGGTGTTTCACGATTGGGAGGCGCGGACCGCCCGCTGCCTTCGGGCGGCGCAGGCCGCCGGCCAGGTTGGGACAGATGCGGATTGCGACCGGCTGGCACGGTTCTTCTGGATCGGCTGGGAGGGCGCGGTGCTGCGCTCCAAACTGGAGCAAGACCCGGGCCCGCTCGATGAATTCGCCCGGGGCTTCCTCGCCCTGCTGCGATCTGGCTCTGAAACTTCAAAGGGGTAACACCATGTTCAAGGCGCTTCTGATAGAAAAGGACGACAGCGGGCAGCGAGTGTCGCTGTCCGAACTGGACGAAAGCCGGTTGCCCGATGGCGACGTCACGGTCCGCGTTGCCTGCTCGACGCTGAACTACAAGGATGCGCTGGCAATCACCGGAAAGGGGCCGGTGGTCAGGCGCTTTCCCATGGTTCCCGGCATCGATTTCGCGGGCGTGGTGGAGCATTCGGACAACGCCGCCTTCCGGGCCGGCGACAAGGTCGTGCTGAACGGCTGGGGCGTCGGCGAGGTGCATTGGGGCGGGCTGGCCGAACTGGCCCGGGTGAAGGCCGAATGGCTGATCCCGCTGGAGCCCGCCTTCACCCCCGCCCAGGCCATGAGCATCGGTACCGCGGGCTATACCGCGATGCTGTGCGTGATGGCGCTGGAGCGCCACGGCATCACTCCCGACAGCGGCGAGGTGCTGGTGACGGGCGCCGCCGGGGGCGTGGGCAGCGTCGCAGTCGCGGTGCTGGCAAAACTGGGCTATCACGTCGTGGCGGTGACAGGCCGCCCCGAAGAAGCAGATTATCTGGCCGGTCTGGGCGCGAAACGCATCCTGCCGCGCTCCGATTTCAGCGAACCGGGCAAACCGCTTGGCCGCGAGCAATGGGCGGGCGCCGTAGACGTGGCGGGCGGGCGCGTATTGGCCAATGTCTGCGCCTCGATGAAATACCGGGGCGTGGTCGCGGCCTGCGGTCTTGCAGGCGGCATGGATTTCCCAGCCACGGTCGCGCCCTTCATCCTGCGCGGCGTCACGCTGGCGGGCATCGACAGTGTCATGTGCCCGCCCGCCGAACGGCGCGAAGCCTGGCGGCGCCTTGGCCAGGATCTCGACCCGAGCGTGCTGGACGCCATGACGAACCGCATCGCGATCGAAGATGCCATCGGCGTTTCCGAACAACTCATCGCCGGTGCCGTACGTGGTCGCGTCATCGTTCCGATCAATGATCTCTGATACTCTCTGGAGAAATGAAATGACCGAAGACCAACCCGCCATCAGCCGCTTTCCGGTTCCAACCATGGCAGAGATGCCCGACGACATCCGGGACCGCATCCTGGCGGTGCAGGAGAAGTCGGGCTTCGTCCCGAACGTCTTTCTGACGCTTGCGCATCGTCCAGACGAGTTCCGGGCGTTCTTCGCCTATCACGACGCGCTGATGGACAAGCCCGGCAATCTCAGCAAGGCCGAGCGCGAGATGATCGTGGTGGCGACCAGCAATCTCAACCAATGCCAGTACTGTGTCGTGGCTCATGGCGCCATCCTGCGCATCCGCGCCAAGAACCCGCTGATCGCCGATCAGGTCGCCGTGAATTACCGCAAGGCAGATATCACGCCGCGCCAGAAGGCGATGATCGACTTCGCCGTCAAGGTCTCGCAGCGGGCGCAGGAGGTAGGTGAGGATGATCTGCAAGCACTGAAATCGCACGGTTTCACCGAGGAGGACGCGTGGGACATCGCGGCAATCTCGGCCTTCTTCGGCATGTCGAACCGGCTCGCCAACGTCACCAGCATGCGTCCCAATGATGAATTCTACAGCATGGGGCGGTAGACCGCATTCCTGCCGGGACTCCGGAAGGCGATATTCAGAGCCTTGCATGATCCTGGGTCTGCCCGGCCATCTGGGCGGCCTGATCCACACCAAGGAACCCGAGACCGGATGAGCGACATACTGACTTCGCTATGGCCGCTCTTCTTCCTGATCCTCGTCGGTTACGCCATGCAGCGGGCCAGGTTTCCGGGGGAGGAGTTCTGGCCGGGAGCCGAGCGCCTCAACTATTATATCCTCTTTCCGGCGTTGCTTTTCAGCAGCCTTGTTTCCGCACCGCTGGACCACCCCGCATTGCCGCGCCTGCTCGCGGCGGTCATGTTGGCATTGGGCATCGCTACCGCTGGACTGCTTATTGCCCGGTGGTGCAGGAAATGGCCGGCGGCGCGGTTCGGGGTGTTGCTCCAAGGGGCACTTCGCTTCAATACCTATCTTGGACTCGCCGCTGTGGGCGGCCTTTATGGCCAAGCTGGCATGCCGTTCGCCGCCGCGATCCTTGCCATTCTGATCCCGTCGGTGAATCTGCTGTCGATCCTTGCCCTGTCGGTCGACAGCAGCAGGCGCCCTTCGGCGCTGATCCTGCCGGTCGCGAAGAATCCGCTCATCATCGCCTGTATCGGGGGAGTGATGGTCAATCTCGCAGGCATCGAGTTGAGATGGGGAACCGAGAAGCTGCTGCCGATGCTCGCATCTGCCAGCCTGCCGCTCGGCCTGCTCAGTGTAGGGGCCGCGCTGAGGCCGAAAGAGCTTCATGGGCAATACGGGACGATGATCGGAAATAGCCTGTTTCGGCTGCTGGTCATGCCGGGCATCGCATTTCTGAGTGCCTCGTCTCTGGCGCTGCCCGCCCTCGAAACTGGCATTCTCGTGTTGTTCTTTGCTCTACCGACCGCTCCGACCTCCTACGTCCTCGCAAGACAACTGGGAGGCGACAGCCATCTGATGGCCGGCATCATCACGTTCCAGACGCTGTTCTCTGCGATCAGTCTCATTCTGGTCATGGCCGTCGTTGCATGATCATGTTACCGATTTTCCTGACAAAGAGCTGATCAGTCCCACACCCGATTGGTAAGCGGGAAGGAGACCCCATGGGTTAATGGCGTGGCTGGTCTCGGATAGGGTTCGGGCATTGATCCGATCTCTGGTATTCCATGTCTACGCCTAGTTCTACGCCTATGCCTGCGACTGGTAGCTTGCAGTTCGTCGAGCGGCGGGACGGTGCGCCGGTCAGCGAGCGTCGCCGGTGATGGGATGAGTTCAAGGCACAGGCGGTTACCGCCGCTCTGGAACCGGGCGTCAATGTTTCCGCGCTGGCCCGCCGCCTGGGGATTTCGCCGCCGCAGCTGTTCGGTGGGCGCAAGGCCTTCCTGAACAAGCAAGGTGAGAGTGATCCTGCGGGTTCGCCAGCCCCTCTGGTGGAAATCATGGCGGGCGATGTCACGATCCGGGTCACCCCCGACCTCAGTGAGGCCGCGATGCGCCGGCTTCTTCGCGCGGTGCGCTCGGCATGATCCCGTCTGGTGTGCGAGTCTTTCTGGCGAGCCAGCCGGTCGACTTTCGCAAGGGGCCGGACAAGCCCCAGACCATCGCGAGGAAGAATAGCCTGCTTGCCGGATCGTATGGCGGCGACCGTACATGAGCATGAAGCGCCATCGCTATCAATCCCTTCGCACGCCACGCATGAAGCCAATATTTGAAAGAATATCTAAATTAAAATGACTTTCCTGGCCAATAATGTTAGGCAAGCTGCATTTTCATGGGGATGGACAGGACCATGTCGATAAGGATGCTCAGGACGCTGATCGCGGTCGCGGATCACGGAACGTTTAGCGCCGCTGCGGATGCGGTCTTTGTCACCCATGCCGCCGTCAGCCAGCAAATGCGCGCGCTGGAAGCGGAATGGCAGGTGGCGATTTTCGACCGCTCCACACGCACGCCCGAATTGACGCCGATCGGCCGCGCCCTGTTGGCCAAGGCGCGCGAGGTGGTGCGCGCCTATGACGACATCGTGCCCTCGGTCCTGGGCGACGACGGACTCAAGGGGGATTTCAACCTGGGTGCGGTCCCCACCTCGCTGACTGGGCTGGTTCCCTTTGCGACGGCGATCCTGAAGGCGAAATACCCCCAATTGCATGTCGGGCTGTTTCCAGGGCTGTCGATTCCGCTGATCCATCAGGTCGAGCGCAACGCCTTGGACGCGGCGCTGGTCTCGCGGCCCGACATGCTGCCGCGCGGCCTCGTCTGGCATCCCGTGACGGCCGAGGAGCTGGTGCTGATCTGCTCGGAAAGGCTGGTTGAGGAAGATCCGGTCAAGATCCTCAAGGAACACCCCTTCATCCGGTTTTCCCGCGACGCGGTCGTCGGCTCTATCATCGAGAAATGGTTGCAGGGCAAGGGCATCGCCGTGAACGACACCATGGAACTGGCCGGGTTGGAGGCGATCTACAGCATGGTTCTGGCGGATCTGGGCGTCTCGATCATTCCCGAGCCCTGCGTCAAGATCGCCAATCCGCCCGCCTTGCGCCGCATTCCTCTGGCCTCCAAGGACGGTCCGGCGCGGCATCTCGGCCTGGTCCAGCGCAAGGACAGCACCAAAGGCCGGGTGATCCGCGAGATCGCCCTGGCGATGGAACGCGCGGTCGCGGTGGGAACCTTCTCGCCCGAAACCATCGACCAGATCGGCTAGCCAGACAACCGTGCAGGGGCTTGCACAAATCCGAAAAGGCAGTCATTGTAAATAATAATAACGAATATAGTAAAAACTTACCATCTGTGTAAGTTGAAATTTCAGAACGCCAACAACGGCCAATTGCTGCAGCCAAGGACCGCCATGTCCATTCGCCTGCTCAAGACCATGATCGCCATTGCCGACCACGGCACCTTCAGCGCCGCCGCCGAGGCGGTCTTCGTCACCCATGCCGCCGTCAGCCAGCAGATGCGCAGCCTAGAGGAGAAGTGGCAGGTTGCGATCTTCGACCGCTCCAACCGGACGCCGGTCTTTACGCCCACCGGCCAGGCCCTGCTGGCCAAGGCTCGCGAGGTGGTGCGCGCCTATGACAACATCGTCCCCTCGGTGCTGGGCGATGACGGGTTGAAAGGCCCCTTCACCCTGGGCGCTGTCCCGACCTCGCTGACCGCGCTGGTTCCCTTTGCCACCGCCCTGCTGAAGGATCGCTTTCCCGAATTGCAGGTCGGGCTGCATCCCGGCCTGACCACCCACCTGATCCACCAGGTCGAGCGCGACATCCTGGATGCGGCGCTGGTGTCCAAGCCCGCGATCCTGCCGCGCGGGCTGGCCTGGCTTTCCCTGGCATCGGAGGAGCTGGTGCTGATCACCTCGCAGAAGGTGAGGCTTGCCGATCCGCTGGACATCCTGCGGGGCTGCGCCTTCATCCGCTTTTCCCGCGACGCAGTCGTGGGCACGATCATCGAAAACTGGCTTCAGGAAAACGGCATCCCGGTCGCCAACACCATGGAACTGGGCGGGCTGGACGCGATCTACAGCATGGTCCTGGCCGGCCTGGGCGTCTCGATCATTCCGCAACCCTGCGTCGAAATCTCGCCCCCCTTGCCGCTGCGCCGCCTGTCGCTGGCCAGGGAACACGCGCCTCGGCGCGAATTGGGGCTGGTGCATCGCAAGGACAGCACCAAGGCCCGCGTCATCGACGAGATGATGGCGGCCATGGGCTGCGCAATGGCAAGCGGCACATTCTCGCCTGAAAACCTGGAAAAAGCGAAAGCGACATGACGCTGGAATTTATTGCGATGCTGATGGCCGGCGCATTGGCCGGCGGATTCATCAACGGGCTGGCTGGTTTCGGCACGGCGCTGCTGGCCTTGGGGCTGTGGTTGCAGATCATGCCGCCGCAACAGGCGGTGGCCATCGTGGTGGTGATGTCGGTCGCCAGCGGATTGCAGGGTTTGTGGATCACCCGGCAGGAAATCAGCGACCAGCCCGCACGGCTGGCACGGTTCCTGCTGCCGGGGCTGATCGGGCTGCCCATGGGGGTCACGTTGCTGAGCATGATCAGCGGGCTGGCCCTGAAACTGATCATCGCCGGCTTCATGATCGTCTATGGCGGCTTTTTCACGCTGCGCCGCGCGCTGCCCCGTTTCGACCGGCCGACGCCGGTGATGGATGCCGGCATCGGCTTTCTGGGCGGCGTGCTGGGCGGGGCCGCGTCGCTTTCGGGGGCGCTGCCGACAATGTGGTGCGCCATGCGTCCCTGGCCCAAACGGGAAACCCGGGCCGTGCTGCAACCCTATAACGTCGGCATTCTGGGCATGGCCGTCATGCTATTCGCCATGCAGGGACTGTACGACCGGGGCACCCTGCTGCTGGTCGCCCTGGCCCTGCCGGGCACGCTGATCGGTGCACAATTCGGCATCGCCCTGTTTCACCGGCTAAGCGATACGCAGTTCCGCCGCCTGCTGATCCTGGTGATGTTCGCATCGGGCATGGCCCTGGCGCTGCGCGAGCTGATCTGAAAAGGGGCCGGCGGATGGCGCCGGCCCCTTTTTCGGTTTCCCCGCTCCGCCCTGGTCAGCCCTGCTGGAAGAACGGCGCCGGGACCAGGATCTTGTTCTCGATGTGATCGACCAGCAGCCGCATCTGCACGGCATAGGCCTGCCATTCGTCCGAGGCTTGCAGCGCCTTGCGCCGTTCCCAGCGGTCGTCCATGCTGTCATAGCCCCACATATGGACGATCTGGTTCAGGGGCCCGATATCGGTGAAGTAATATCCGACCATATTGCCCAGGATGCGGGTCTGCACCGCCAGCCCCTCTTCCTCGTAAAGCTTGAGGAACTTGGAAACATTGCCGTTCTTCAGCGTATAGGTCCGCATGTCGATGAACATCGCGATCTTCCTTCGGTCAGGTGGGGTTCAGATTTTCAGCAGATGAATCGCGCCCAGCGCAAAACCCGCCAGAAGCACGGTCAGGCCGCAGACGATGGCGATGGCGCTGCCACCAACCTCGCCCAGCTTCTTGAGCGAGGTCTTCATGCCAAGCGCCGCGATAGCGGTGATCAGGCACCAGCGCGACAGTTCCAGCAGCATCGCCGTCACGTCGGGCGGGACGAGATTGGCGCTGCCGATCAGCACCAGCGCGGCAAAGCCGATGACGAAGAACGGAATCGGCAGACTGCCGGCCTGTCCCGCCGCGGGGTTCCTGCCGAACATGACGGACAGGGCGACGACGATGGGCACCAACAGGGCCACGCGCAGCAGCTTGACAAAGGTCGCCGTCGCGCCGGCCTCCTCCGAGACCGAATAGCCCGCACCGACCACCTGCGCCACGTCGTGGATCGTCGCGCCGAAGAACACGCCCATAGCGTGATCCGACAGGCCGAGCGCCGCGCCGATCATCGGGTAAAGGATCATCGCCAGCGTCGAAAGCGCCGTGACGGCGATCACGGTGAAGATGGTGTCGCGTTCGTGGTTCGCGTCGGACCTGGGCAGCACCGACGAGATCGCCAGCGCCGCCGAGGCCCCGCAGATCGCGACCGCCCCGCCGGCAAGCAGGCCGAAAGGCAGCGGCCGCCCCAGGATCCGCGCCAGCACGACGCCCCCCGCGATGGTCAGCCCGACGCCGGCGAAGGTGACAAGCACCACCTCGATCCCGGCCGAGGCGATCTGCTGAACGGTGATGCCCAGACCCAGCAGCGCGACCCCGAAACGCAAGAGCTTCTTCGAGGCGAACTCGATGCCCGGCGCGGTGGTCGATCCGGCCTCGGCCAGAAAGGTGAAGGCCATGCCGAGCAGCAGGGCCATCAGCATCACGGGCGCGCCGTAATGCTCGGAGATGAACCTGGCGGCGAGCGCCACGGTGATGGATGAAACCAGCCCCGGAAACAGGATGCGCAGGCTGCCGGGCATGGTGGCGGCAAGCTGCCTCATCCGATGAGCTCGTCGCGGCGGTCGTCCGTCTCGCCGAACCGCTTGAGGACGGCGGGCTTGGTGCCTTGATAGACGCGCTCCAGGTTCTCGGCGATCTTGGCGTTCTCGCGCTCGAACAGGCAATTGCCTTCGAGGTCCGAGGCCACCAGGAACGGCCCCATCCGGTTGCAGCGGATCACCCACATCGCCTGGGCAAGACCCAGTTCCTCGTTCCAATGCACGGCCTCGACATTCTCGACCCCGCGGCCCAGAAGCGCGCCGGTGCCGTAGCCGACGGTGGACAGGTAGACCGCGCCATTGGGGACGAAATATTCCTTGTAGTCCCTGGACGACATGCCGCCCTTGCCGATGATCAGCTTGGCGCCGGTCTTGGCCATCCACTCGGGCAACCATTTCGCAAAGCGGAAACTCGCGGTCGCGGTCACGGCGCCCATGTCAAAACTGCCATCCTCGCGGATGGTGGCAGCGGGCGAGCAATGGAAATTCGCCGCGCTTTGCGACGGCAGTTCCATCGGGATATTCGCCTTGTCCTCCAGCGCGCGCATGTAGACGCCTTCGCGCGCGGTGTACATCAACCCGTTCAGATAGACGATGTCGCCAAGCCGCAACTCCGCGATCTCCTCGGGGGTCGGGGTGGTGGACAGGATGATTTCGCGCGGTTTCATTCGGCAGCCTCCATCGCCATCTCCCAGCCCACCGTCTCGCGGCGCTGATAGGGGGTGAACCAGTCGGGATCGGTGCGATGCTCGACCCGCCCGTCGGGAAAGATGCGCGCGACGGCGCGACGCGAGGACAGGCAGAAGGCATGAACCGACATCTGCATGCCGCCGGTATGGCAATAGCCGACCTCGATATGGGTATCGATCACCATGTTCTTGCCGACGAAGCCCATCGCGCCCATGCCGATGGAGTTGCCCAGTTCCTTGAACTCCTCCTCCAGCGCGGCGATACGCGGATCGCTGTTGCGATTGCCCACCGTGCGCAGGCAGGCGGCGCGCTTGCCCAGCACCATGCAAGTGTCCTTGCAGCCGCCCAGACCGATGCCGATGATTGCCGGCTGGCAGGCCAGGCCGCGCTTGCCAAAGGCCACCAGGCTGTCCAGGTAGAACCGCTTGATCCCCTGAATCCCGTCCGAGGGGAACAGCATCCGGTAATCGGTGCCGAACAGCCCGCCCTTGTGGACGGTGATCAGGTCGATCCATTCGCCGCCGGGCTCATAGCCGTATTCGATCTCAGGCGCGCCGATGCCGACATTGTTGTTGTGGTCGGTGCGCCAAAGCGGATGCACGCGGTTCGGCCGCAGCGGAACTCCGTTCGTCGCATTGGCGGTGGCGCGGCGCAGCGCTTCTTCCAGCGCCACGGGGCCGCCCTCGATGCGGGTGTCGTTGCCCATCTTGACATACCAGCGCGGCGTGCCGGTATCGCCGCACATGGCGCGGCGGTCCTGCTTGGCTGCCTCGTAATTCTCCAGCATCGCTTGCAGCACGAAGGAGGACAGGTCGCCATCTTCGGTCTGGGCGGCCGCCTTCAGCCCGTGCAGGTAATCCTCGGGGATCTCGATGGCCGCCTTGGCCATCAGTTCCTCGGCCGTGGACTGGATCAGGTTGATCGGTATCACGTTTCGCTTCCTCCTCGGGTCGGCTATTGCGCGGCCACCAGCGTTTCGGGTTCATCCTCGGGCAGGATCGACTCGCCCGGACGGACGATGGTGAAGGCGACCTGTTCCCGGCTCAGCGTCAGGTCACCGCCCTTTTTGCGCGCGAGAGTGAAATACGAGCTCTCCAGATCGCCGCTTTCAGGGAAATCCTCGCGGAAATGCGCCCCCCGCGAGTTCTCGCGCAGCTCGCCGGCGCGGGCGATGACCTCGGACACCTCGACCAGCGAGGCCATGTTCAGCCAGTCGTGCCAGGTCAGGTTGAAGGCCAGGTTTGCCGGATCCACCCCGGTCTGCATCAGTTCCTCGCGGATTTCCGCGACGCGCTTCTGGCCACGCTGCAAGCCGGCGCCGGTGCGCATGACGCCGACATCCTCCCACATCGCCTCCTGCAGCTTGTGGCGCAGCGGTTGGATCGGCGCGGCAGCTTGCGAGAACGGGCGGCAGGCGCGGTCGATTTCCGAGGCCAGCACCGCCTCGTCGGGATCGCGCAACGCAGCCATGCGGCGGATGTCGGCGCCCATCACGTCGCCGGCGATGCCGCCGAAGACGGTCGAGTTCGCCACGCCGTTGCCGCCCAACCGGTTCGAGCCATGCGCGCCGCCCGCATCCTCGCCCGCGACGTAAAGCCCCTCCATCTCGGTGCGGGTATCGGAATCGACCACCACGCCGCCCATGAAGTAATGCGCGGTCGGCACCACCTCGACCTTGCCGCCGGCCAGGTCAAAGCCAGAATCGGCGCAACGCTTGACCATGCCGGCGAATTTCTTGCGCACGTTCTCGGGGCCGAGGTGGCTCATGGAAATGAACATGCCGACCTGGCTGGGATCGTTGTTCTTGCGCATCTCGGCATAAATGCCGCGGCTGACCACGTCGCGCGTGGCCCGCTCGCCCCGCGCATCATAATCGAACATGAAGCGGTCGCCGCGCGCGTTCAGCAATTGCCCGCCAGCGCCGCGCAGCCCCTCTTCCAGCACCGTCCCGGTCATGCGGGTATGGTCGCCCGCCAGCAGGCCGGTGGGATGGAACTGCACCATCTCCATGTCGCGGAGCGGCAGGCCGATGCGCAGCGCCATGGCCAGCCCGTCCATGGTCTTGTCGCCCGAGGGCGTGTGATACTTGTACATGGTCGGCCCGCCGCCGGTGCCCATCATCACGCATTTCGCCCGCACGAAACGAAAGCGGCCGGTGCGCATGTCGATGAACAGCACTCCCGCCAGCGAGGCCCCGTCGGCGGTCGGGATCAGCCCGATGGCGCGGTGTTCCTGCAACTTGCGGATCGGTCGGGCCAGCACCTGCTCCATCAGCCGGCTGATGATCTCGATGCCCGTCAGGTCGCCCTTGTGGACGGTGCGGTCGGCGGTCTGGCCGGCAAAGGCCTTCTGGTGCAGCGTGCCGTCGGGATTGCGGTCGAAGAAGCAGCCGATCTCGTTTTCCAGCTCGCGGATGCGGACCACGGCTTGCTCGCACAGCCTCCAGGCCATGTCCTGGTTCGGCAGCCACTTGCCGCCGTTGATCGTGTCCATGAAATGCCGCTCGACCGTGTCGCCGCCGCCCAGCGCGACGTTATAGCCGCCCTGCACCATGCGCGTGCAGCCGCATTTGCCGATCAGCCCCTTGACGGCCAGCGTGATCCGGGTGCCCTCGGGCGCGCTTTGCTGGGCATGCAGCGCCGCGAACAGCCCCGCGCCGCCCGAGCCGAGAATCAGGATGTCGGTTTCGTCCCGTTCGACGTCGAATTTCAATGCCATGGTCTACACCGCCCGCAGAAGAAAGGTTCCAGAGATCAGGAAGGCGCCCGCGATGGTGCCGGCGGCCAGGCTTTTCTGCCGCGGCGACCAGGGCAGGAACTCCAGCGCCAGCAGGCGCAGCCCGCCGAAGAAATGCACGGCCAGCAGGAAGACCAGCCCGAACTCGGCCAGCTTGACCAGTGGGTTCTCGGCAAAGCCGAGGAAACGGTCCAGCCGCTCTGGCCGCGTCAGCGCCAGGGACAGGACATAGAAATGCGCGGGCAGGAACAGCGCCAGCGCCAGGCCGGACAGGCGATGCAGCATATAGGCCAGCCACAACGGATGCTTGCGATGCGGCTTGATCATCACAGCACCGTCACGGCCGCCACGGCGCGCGCCCCCATGACCAGCAGGACCAGGCCCGTGCCCCAGGTGAAAAGCTCCAGCGCCAGGCCTCGCAGGCCGGTGGCCTCGTGCAGGATCACCCGCAAGCCGATGGCGGCATGGATCGAGACCGCCACCACGAAACTGCCGTAGAACAGCAGCCAAGCGATGCTGCCTTGGGTGCGGGCCAGGATCTCGGCGCTGCTCAGCCCGCCCTGGATGGCATAGGCCATGACCGCCAGGTGCCCCAGCACCAGCGGAGCCATGACCATCGCGCTCAGCCGCTGCGCCATGTAGTAACGAAGATTCAACATGCTACCCCCTTCCCTTCAGGAACGACCGCGCGGCGGCCCGCTTGAGCCCGGCGATGGCGCTGAGCGGGTCCAGCTCGTTCGGGCAGAAGCGCGTGCAACTGCCCTGCGTGTGGCAGTTCATGCAGCCGTCCGAACCGGTGACGGCATCCAGGATCGACTGGCGGTCCTGGACCTTCACGTCGTTGTAAAGCGTCCAGGCGCGTTGCAGCGCCGCCGGGCCCAGATAGTCGGGATTGCCCGCCACCGTATCGCAGGCGGCATAGCAGACCGAGCAGTTGATGCATTCGATCGCCGTATTGGCGACGACCCGGCCGGGCTCCTCCGGACTGACCTCCTGGATCGGCTCCGAGCGGGTCCGGCTGGGCTTGTGGACACCGCCTGCCTTGATCCACTTGTCGAAGAACGGATCCATGTCCGCCGCCAGATCCTTGATCACCGGCAGATTGCGCAGTGGCCCGATCTGAAGCCTGCCGTCCTCCAGCACGCGCTTGACATGCGTCCGGCAGGTCCAGCGCGGCTGGCCGTTGACCATCATCGCGCAGGAACCGCACATGCCCACCCGGCAGGCATAGCGATAGGTCAGCGACGGATCGACGGCCTGCTGGATCCAGCTGACGACGTCAAGCACGGTCTGGTTGTCATGGGCAGGCACCGAGAAGGTTTCGTAAGCGCCCTGATCTCCTGATCCGCGCCAGACCGAAACCTGCATTGTCTTTGTATTCTCGCTCACAGCGCACCTGTTGGCTTACTTGATGATGCACCCTATGACGCAATTTTTCTAACACAAAGGAACTAATTCTAAATTGTTGTGTAAAATTAATTTACGCATGCGGCAGGCGGATCTGCGGCAGGCATCGCGGCATGCCGCGCCTCATTCACTTTCGACGGCAGAACAAGACGCAATGCAGGCTCTGTGCCGGGATTTCGGCTTTCGCCGTCAGCCCCTGTCCGAGGCCGGCGCGAGGATCGAGGGGCCCCGCGCACTTCCGCAACCGCCCTCCAAGGCATTATGGAACAACGCCTATTCCCCTGGCTTCCCGCCGTTGTTCCGGGAAATAGCGTAAGGTAAGTTTTCAGTAATTATAAGAATTAATGCATTTGTTGCAGTAAAATTTTCAAATACAGTGCCCTTCATGAAACCACCTGGCTCTTGCCGGACCGTGGTGGCCGTCCGGACAGGTTCCGCAAGGAGGAGGTGCAGGAACCAGTATCGAACCTCTCCCCTGGGGGAGCAACCAGCATCACGGCGGCCCGTTTCGGAGACGGGGCGCACGCCAGAAACCATAGGGAGGAGACATGCAGCATCAAGATCCGCTGCTTGCCGTTCGGGGCGTCACGTTGCAATACAAGACGCCGCACCATCTGATAACGGCAACCTATCGCGTCAGCTTCGATGTCCACCAGGGTGATCGTTTCATCCTGCTTGGCCCCTCGGGCTGCGGAAAATCCACGCTTCAGAAGGCCGTCGGCGGCTACATTACCCCGACCGAGGGCGAAATGTCGCTGAAGGGGCGCAAGATCACTCAGCCCGGCCCCGACCGGATGATGGTGTTCCAGGAGTTCGACCAGCTTCTGCCCTGGAAGACCGTCAAGCAGAACGTCGCCTTCGCCCTGCAAAGCGCCAAGCGCATGCCGCGCCGCCAGGCCGAGGAAAAGGCGATGGAGTATGTCGAAAAGGTCGGGCTGGCAAAATTCGCCGACAGCCACCCGCATATGCTTTCGGGCGGCATGAAGCAGCGCGTTGCCATCGCCCGCGGCATGGCGATGGAACCCGACATCCTGCTGATGGACGAACCCTTTGCCGCCCTGGACGCCCTGACCCGGCGCAAGATGCAGGACGAGTTGCTGAAGCTGTGGGACGAGACGCGCTTCACGGTGCTGTTCGTCACCCACTCCATCGCCGAGGCAATCAAGATCGGCAACCGCATCCTGCTGCTGTCGCCGCATCCGGGCCGGGTCAAGGCCGAGCTGAACAGCACCACCGACCCGCGCGAAGCGGCCGAGCTGGAGCGCCACATCCACCAGATGCTTTTTGCCCATGAGCCGGAGGAGATGGAGCATGCCTGAAGCCACCGCGCGCGTCCTGCCCCTGCGCCCCGGCGCCACCACCGAGCGCCCTGAAATCTATCACGAAGAGGTTGCCGGCGGCGAGTTGAAGATTATCGAGCAACCGCTTTCGACCTTCGAACTGCTCTACCGCGAGCCGTGGCTGCGCAAGCTGTTCATTCTGGTCGTTCTGGCCTGCATCTGGGAAATCTATGGCCGGGTGCTGAACAACGACCTGCTGTTTCCGACCTTCACGGCCACAGCGGGGGCGCTCTTCAAGTCATTGATGAACGGCACCCTGCCCTCGGCGGCCTGGGTCTCGATCAAGGTTCTCGTCACCGGCTATGTCTTCGGCATCGGGCTTGCCGCCGCGCTGACCGCCTTGGCGATGGCGTCGCGGATCGGCACCGATTTCCTGGAAACCATGACCTCGATGTTCAACCCACTGCCGGCGATCGCGCTGCTGCCGCTGGCGCTGATCTGGTTCGGCCTGGGCAATGCCAGCCTGGTCTTCGTGCTGGTCCATTCTGTCACCTGGGCCATCGCGCTGAACACGCATTCGGGTTTCCTGGGCGTCAGCAAGACCATGAAGATGGTCGGGCGGAACTATGGCCTGAAAGGCTTCAGCTTCATCACCAAGATCCTGATCCCGGCGGCCTTTCCCAGCATCCTCACCGGGCTGAAGATCGGCTGGGCCTTTGCCTGGCGGACCCTGATCGCGGCCGAACTGGTGTTCGGCGTCAGCTCCGGCTCGGGCGGGCTGGGCTGGTTCATCTTCGAAAACAAGAACCTCTTGGACATCCCGATGGTCTTTGCCGGCCTGCTGACCGTCATCATCATCGGCCTGGTGGTCGAGAACCTGATCTTCCGCACCATCGAGCGCTACACGATCCAGCGCTGGGGCGTGCAGCACTGAAACCAGGGCCCGCCCAGGCAGGGGCGGGCCCTTTGACCACGCAGCCGTGGTTCTAGGGAGGAAATGCAATGAAAAACGTCAAATTATCCGTCGTCCTGGGCCTTGCCGTCTCGGTATTTTCGGCTGTGCCGTCCTGGGCGGAAACCGTCCATGTCCGGCTCGCCCGCCAATTCGGCATCGGCTACATGCCCCTGACGCTGGTGCAGGAACAGGGCCTGCTGGAAAAGCACGCGAAAGCGGCCGGCGTGGATGTCACCACGGAATGGCTGCGCTTCACCGGCGGCTCGGGGATGAACGAGGCGCTGCTTTCGGGCAATCTGGACATCGCCGCTGGCGGCACCACGCCGATGCTGACGATCTGGGCGCGCACGCAGGGCAATATCAAGATCAAGGGCGTCGCGGCGCTGGCATCGATGCCCTTGCATCTGATGACCACCAACCCGGACATCAAGTCGCTTGCGGATTTCTCGCGCGGGGACAAGATCGCGCTGCCCGCCGTCAAGACCTCGATCCAGGCCATTACCCTGCAAATGGGCGCGGAGAAATTCCTGGGCGAGGGCAAGCATGCGGCGCTTGATACTTTCACGGTGTCGATGGGTCATCCCGATGCGCAGCTTGCGCTGCTTGGTGGCCAGTCCGAGGTGAACGCGCATTTCGGCTCACCGCCCTTCCAGAACCTCGAAGCCAAGGATTCGCGCGCCCACAAGGTGCTGGACAGCTATGACGTTCTGGACGGATCGCATACCTTTACCGCCATCTGGGCCAAGAACGATTTCGTTGAAGGCAATCCCGAGGTCATCGGCGCGCTGATGGTCGCACTTGAGGAAGGCATCGCCTTCATCCAGGAACATCCCGAGGAAGCGGCGCAGATCTGGGCAAAGGCCGAGAACACGAACCTGACCCAGGACGAGATCGTGGCCCTGATCAAGGACCCGCAAACCAAATGGACGACCACGCCCGAGCGCCTGCTGCCCTATGTGAACTTCATGGCCCGGGTGGGCCTCATTTCCCACAATACCGACGACTGGCGCGATCTGTTCTTCGACACGGTCCATAATACCGAGGGGAGCTGATAGCGAGTTCCTCGTTTGGTCGGCAAGCTTGCACCGCCTCGTCATAATATCGACGAGGCGGCTTGGGCTCATCGACTCGTCTGGATATCAGGCCGCTCGTCGGGAACGAAACCGCCGCGATTGGGCATCTGCACCTTGGCAAGAGTGCCGGCGTTCATGACTTCATGTTCGCCGATGATCCCGTTCTCCGCCAACAGATAAGCGGTAACAGCATAAACTTCGTCGGGCGTAAGGCTTTGCGGAGAATCCAACGGCATCGCTCGACGTATATAGTCAAAGACCGTGGTGGAATATGCCCAATAACTTCCGATGGTTTTCACGGGCTTGCCACTGTTCAGCGGCTTTGTTGCACAAATCCCTCGAGGGATTCATTCTGTGGATCCAGAGTGATAGCTGTAATTCATGAGCAGACCTTCCTCCCTGACCTACAAGACCAGGAACTGGCCAGCCTGCAATGAAGCGCTCGAGCGTCGCGGCTCGCTGACGATCTGGTTCGATCCTGCCATGACTTGGGATGCCACGCCGACAGGCAGGCGTGGCCGCCAGCGGACCTACAGCGACTGTCAACGGCGGAGCAAAAGTCGGCCGGGGCGGCGGCGTAAAGTCCGGCCAGTTGGGGGGTGCGCCATGGCGCGCGCGCTGGCCACATAGCTGGCGCGAGCCATGGCGCACTGGCCCCTTAGGGCCAATCGTGGGTAGATATTTTATGGTGATCAGCGCTGTTTACGGGCTGTGCTGTTGGCGAGGCGATAGCTTTCGCCGTTCATCTCGATGATGTTGACGTGGTGGGTCAGTCGGTCGAGCAGCGCGCCGGTGAGACGCTCGGAACC
>NZ_AZVA01000023.1:0-63016 GCF_000513975.1 Paracoccus sp. J55 | reverse complement strand
GCGGCGCTGATCGTCGGCCAGGCCGGCGATTACGACCACATCGCCGCGCCGGCGACCACCGATGCCAAGAACGTCATGCCGCGGGTTGCGGCGCTTCTCGACGTGATGGTGCTGTCGGACGTCTCGGCCATCCTCGATGCCGAGACCTTCGAGCGGCCGATCTATGCCGGCAACGCCATCCAGGTGGTGAAGTCGCGGGACGCGAAGAAGGTCTTCACCATCCGCACCGCCAGCTTCGACGCGGCCGGCGAGGGCGGTTCGGCCAGCGTGGCCGAGACCGCCGCTGCCGCCGATCCCGGCCTGTCGGCCTGGGTCGCCGATGAGGTGGCCGAGAGCGACCGTCCCGAGCTGACCTCGGCCAAGCGTGTGGTCTCGGGCGGCCGCGGCCTCGGCTCGAAGGAGAGCTTCGCCATCATCGAGCAGCTGGCCGACAAGCTCGGCGCCGCGGTGGGCGCCAGCCGCGCGGCGGTGGATTCGGGCTATGCCCCGAACGACTGGCAGGTCGGGCAGACCGGCAAGGTCGTCGCCCCCGAGCTCTATGTCGCGGTGGGCATCTCCGGCGCCATCCAGCACCTGGCGGGGATGAAGGACAGCAAGGTGATCGTGGCGATCAACAAGGACGAGGAGGCGCCGATCTTCCAGATCGCCGATTACGGCTTGGTCGGCGACCTGTTCTCCGTGGTGCCCGAACTGACCGGGAAGCTCTGAGGGCTTTCACCGTTTCGCAAATACTCCGGGGGAGCGCTCCTGAGGCCCCGTCGAGGGGCCGCAGGGGCGCGGGGGCAGAGCCCCCAACCGCCCGGAACATATCCCGAAAACCGCCCGGCCGCCCGCCGGGCGGTTTTTACATTGAACCTTCGGGGCGCTTGCGCCTATCGTCCCGACTGACCGACAAAAGGATGAGGTTCATGGCGATTCAATCGGTGGGCGTGATCGGCGCCGGGCAGATGGGCAACGGCATTGCCCATGTCTTCGCGCTGGCGGGCTATGACGTGCTGATGACCGACATCTCGCGCGAGGCGCTGGACAAGGCCGTGGCGCAGATCGACCGCAACCTGGACCGCCAGGTCAGCCGCGGCAAGATCTCGGCCGAGGACAAGGATGCGGCGATGAAGCGCATCACCACCACCATGACGCTTTCCGATCTGGGCAAGACCGACCTGATCATCGAGGCCGCGACCGAGCGCGAGACCGTCAAGCAGGCGATCTTCGAGGATCTGCTGCCGCATCTGAAGCCCGAGACCATCCTGACCTCGAACACCTCGTCGATCTCGATCACCCGGCTGGCCAGCCGCACCGACCGCCCCGAACGCTTCATGGGCTTCCATTTCATGAACCCGGTCCCGGTCATGCAGCTGGTCGAGCTGATCCGCGGCATCGCCACCAACGAGGAGACCTACAAGGCCCTTGTGGACGTGGTCGAGAGGATCGGCAAGACCTCGGCCAGCGCCGAGGACTTCCCCGCCTTCATCGTCAACCGCATCCTGATGCCGATGATCAACGAGGCGGTCTATACGCTTTACGAGGGCGTCGGCTCGGTCAAGTCCATCGACCAGTCGATGAAGCTGGGCGCCAACCATCCGATGGGGCCGCTGGAGCTGGCGGATTTCATCGGCCTCGATACCTGCCTGGCGATCATGAACGTGCTGCACGAGGGGCTGGCGGACACCAAATACCGGCCCTGCCCGCTTCTGGTGAAATATGTCGAGGCGGGCTGGCTGGGCCGCAAGACCGGGCGCGGATTCTACGACTATTCCGGCGAAGAGCCGGTTCCGACGCGATAGGGGGCTCTGCCCCCATGCTTGAACGGCCCCTCGACGGGGCCGCTCAAGCATTCCCCCGGGATATTTGGGCAAGAAAGAAGCTCAGGTCTTCTTGCCGATGCGGGGTTCTGTCCCGGCGAGGATGCGGCTGATATTGGCGTGGTGGCGGATGAAGATCAGCGCCGCCATGAACACCGTCACCGCCGCCATGCGCGGGCCGTCGAGCCAGAGGGCGAGGAAAGGCGTCAGCGCCGCCGCCACCAGCGCCGAGAGCGAGGAGATCCGGCCGACCAGCGCGGTCAGCAGCCAGATCCCGCAGGCCGCGAGCCCGAGCCGCCAGTCGAGCGCCAGAACCGTGCCGAGGAAGGTGGCGACGCCCTTGCCGCCCCGGAACCCCAGCCAGACCGGGAACAGGTGGCCCAGGAAGGCCGCCGCCCCCGCGACCAGCGCCGCCTCCGGACCGGCGAGCCAGCGCGCCAGCAGCACGGCGATGGCACCCTTGCCGCTGTCCAGGACCAGCGTCGCCAGCGCCGCCGGCTTGTTGCCGGTGCGCAGCACGTTGGTCGCACCGATATTGCCCGAGCCGATCCGGCGCAGGTCGCCCAGCCCCAGCGCCCGGGTGATGACGATGCCGAAGGGCACCGAGCCCAGAAGATAGCCGATCACGGCCCAGAGGATCAGGCTCATGCGTCCTCTCCGAAGACGCGGCGCCCGGCGACCCAGGTGCCCAGCACCCTGCCCTCCATCCGCGCGCCGTCAAAGGGGGTGTTCTTCGACTTCGACAGCAGGGTGAAGCGGTCCAGCACGAAGGGCGCGTCCGGGTCGAACAGCAGCAGGTCGGCCGGCGCCCCCGCCGCAAGCCGCCCGCCGGGCAGGCCGAGGCGGCGCGCCGGATTGAGCGACATGGCCCGCCAGAGCTGCGGCAGGCTCAGCCCGCCCTGATGGTAAAGCCGCATCGCCGCCGGCAGCAGGGTCTGCAGCCCCACCGCGCCCGGCGCCGCCTCGGCGAAGGGCAGGCGCTTGCTTTCCTCGTCCTGCGGGGTGTGGAAGCTGGCGATCACGTCGATCAGCCCCTCGGCCACCGCCTCGACCATGGCCAGCCGGTCCTCCTCGGAGCGCAAGGGCGGGGTGAAGCGGAAGAAGGTGCGATAGCCGCCCACGTCATATTCGTTGAGCGTCAGGTGATGGATCGAGATGCCGGCACTGACGTCCAGCCCGGCCTCGCGCGCGCGGCGCAGCGCCGGCAGGCTGGCCGCAACGGTGATCTGGTCGGCATGGTAGCGGGCGCCGGTCATCGCCACCAGCGCCAGGTCGCGGTCGAGCCCCATCACCTCGGCCATGGGCGAAACCGCCGGCAGGCCGTAGAGCGAGGCGAACTTGCCGCCGGTCGCCGCGGCGCCCCTGGACAGGCCCGGCTCCTGCGGATGGCCGACGATCAGCGCGCCCAGGCCGCGGGCATAGGTCATGCAGCGCGACAGGAGCCGGGTGTCCGAGACCACCCGCACCCCGTCGGTGAAGGCCACGGCGCCGGCATCCTGCAGAAAGCCCATCTCGACCATCTCGCGCCCTTCGCGGGCGCGGGTCAGCGCCGCCATGTGGCGGATGTTCACCGGCGCGTCGGCCGCCCGGCGGGTGGCGAATTCCAGCGATTCCGGCGCATCGATCGGCGGCATCGTGTCGGGCCGCGCGATCACCGTGGTCACGCCCCCCGCCGCCGCCGCCAGCCCGGCGCTGCGGAAGCTTTCCTTGTGCCGCTCGCCCGGCTCGCCGATCTTGACGCCCCAGTCGATCAGCCCGGGCGCGAGGCATTTGCCGCCGCAGTCGATCAGCTCGGCGCCTTGCGGGGCGTCGGCGCCCATCGCCTCGATCATGCCGTCGCGGACGGTCAGCGAACCTTCCTCGACCGATTGCGCCTCGGGGTCGACCAGCCGGGCATTGTGGAAGTGCAGGATCATGCCATCATCTCCGCCGCCTTGGCGCCGCGCTCGGCGCGCAGGTTGCGCGCCAGCAGGTCCATCGCCGCCATGCGCACCGCGACGCCCATTTCCACCTGATCCTGGATCACCGAACGGTTGATGTCGTCGGCGATGGTGCCGTCGATCTCGACCCCGCGATTCATCGGCCCCGGATGCATGACGATGGCATCGGGCGCCGCCAGCGCCAGCTTCTCGGCGTCCAGCCCCCAGCGGTGGTAGTATTCCCGCTCGGACGGGATGAAGCCGCCGTCCATCCGTTCCCGCTGCAGGCGCAGCATCATCACCACATCGGCGCCCTTCAGCCCCTCGCGCATGTCCTCGTAGACCTCGCAACCCCAGTCCCGCGCCCCCGAGGGCATCAGCGTCGCCGGGCCGACCAGCCGCAGCCGGTTCTCCATCTTGCCGAGCAGGATCAGGTTCGAGCGCGCCACGCGGCTATGCGCGATATCGCCGCAGATCGCCACGGTCAGCCGGTGCAGCCGCCCCTTGGCGCGGCGGATGGTCAAGGCGTCCAGAAGCGCCTGGGTCGGATGCTCGTGCCGCCCGTCGCCCGCGTTCAGCACCGCGCAATTCACCTTCTGCGCCAGCAGGTCCACGGCGCCCGACTGCGGATGGCGCACCACCAGCAGGTCGGGATGCATGGCGTTCAGCGTCAGCGCGGTGTCGATCAGCGTCTCGCCCTTCTTTACCGAACTGGTCTGCATCGCCATGTTCATCACATCGGCGCCCAGCCGCTTGCCGGCCAGTTCGAAGCTCGACTGCGTGCGGGTCGAGTTTTCGAAGAACATGTTGATCTGCGTCATCCCCGCCAAGGCATCGGAATGCTTCACCGTGCGGCGGTTCAGATCCACATAGGTCTCGGCCAGGTCGAGAAGCGTGGTGATCTCGGGCGGGGCGAGCGGCTCGATCCCCAGAAGATGGCGGGCACGGAACATGGCTTGGGTCCCCCAGGTCGCGGTCGGCCCTCTATGGCAAAAGCCGCGCGGCCCGGCAAGCGGCCCCGGCCCCGATATCGGCCCCTTGCATCGGCGCGGATTTTGCCGCATCGCGGAACGATGAACAGCAAGGGCCATGTCAGCTTCGTCTCGTCAGGACCGGGGGACCCGGACCTGCTGACCCTGCGCGCCGCGCGCCTGCTGGCCCAGGCGGATGTGGTGCTTTACGACGACCTCGCCTCGGGCCCGGTGCTGGACCAGGCCGGGCCGCAGGCCGAGCGCATCCCGGTCGGCAAGCGCGCCGGCCGCCCCTCGGCCAAGCAGGAAAACGTCAACGCCCTGCTGGTCGAACATGCACAGGCCGGCAAGCATGTGGTGCGGCTGAAATCCGGCGATTCCGGCATCTTCGGCCGGCTCGAGGAAGAGTTGACGGCGCTGCGCCGCCACGCCATCCCGTTCCAGATCGTGCCGGGCGTGCCCTCGGCCATGGCCGCCGCCGCCGTCGCCGGCCTGCCGCTGACCCGGCGCCAGACCGCGCGCCGGCTGCAATTCGTCACCGGCGCCGACGTGACCGGCGGCCTGCCCGAGGACCAGAACTGGGCGGCGCTGGCCGATCCGCGCGCCACCACCGTGGTCTTCATGGGCCAGCGCACCTTCCCGCGCATGGCGGCGCTGCTGGTCGAAAACGGCCTGCCCCCCGACACGCCGGCGCTGCTGGCCGAGGCGGTGGGCCATCCGCACCAGCGCCTGATCCGCAGCACCGTGACCGGCCTTGCCGCGCAGCTTGCAAGCGAAGGCCCCAGCCCGCATCCGGCGCTGATCCTCTACGGCCCGCTGGCCGAGGGGAACTGAGCCCTTCACCGTTTTCCAAATACTCAATATTGCGCCCGTGCGCCCATGGACTATGCTGGCCGCCGAGAGAGGACCGCCATGCTGGGTTTCGTCACCATCCAGGACCATGCGCCGGGCGCCGGCGACCGGCTGCTGACCGCCACGGCCGAGCGGCTGGCCGCCGCCGGGCTGCGGCTGGCCGGCGCGGTGCAGATCAATACTGAAATCAGCCCCGGCTGCGAATGCGACATGGACCTGCGCATCCTCGGCGATGACGGCCCCTTGGTGCGCATCACCCAGTCGCTGGGCGCGGGCTCGCAGGCCTGCCGGCTGGACAGCGAGGCGCTGACCCGCGCCGTCGCCCGCACCGAATCGGTTCTGGACCGCGGCGCCGAGCTGCTGATCGTCAACAAGTTCGGCAAGCAGGAATGCTTCGGCCGCGGCTTTCGCGACACCATCGCCCGGGCGCTGGCCGCGGGCATCCCGGTGCTGGTGCATGTCCCCGACGAACAGCTGCCGGGCTTTCGCGACTTCGCCGGCGACCTGGCCGAACATGTCGCGGCCGAGCGCATCGAGGACTGGTGCCGCACGCAGCTGGCCCGCCCTGCCGCATGAGCCTGCTGCCATGAGCCTGCAGATCGACGCGCGCGGCCTTCTGTGCCCCCTGCCGGTGCTGCGGCTGCGCAAGCGGCTGATGGCGCTGCCCCGGGGCGCGCGGGTCACGCTGCTGGCCACCGACCCCGCCGCGGTGATCGACGTGCCGCATTTCTGCGCCGAATCCGGCCACCGGCTGATCGGCAGCCGCGAGGTGGCGCCGGGCGAGACCGAATATACCGTCGAGCGCGGCCCCGCCTGCGCCATCGCCGCGGACTGATGCTGGCGATCTTCCTGAAGACCCTGCCCTTCTTTCTCGTCATCGGCACGGGCTGGCTGGCGGGGCGCACGCGCTTCTTCCCGCCCGAGGCGACCGGCTGGCTGACGAAATTCGTCTTCTACTTCGCGCTTTCGGCCATGCTGTTCCGCTTTGCCGCGACGCTGGACGTGGCCAGCCTCTTCGACCCCGCTTTCGTCCTGGCCTATCTGTCAGGCTCGGCCGCGCTTTGGGCCCTGGGTTTCGCGGTGGCGCGCTGGCGCCGCCAGCCGCTCGCCACCGCGGCGATGGAGGCGCATACGGCAATGACCGGCAATACCGGCTTTCTGGGCGTGCCGATGCTGGTCGTGCTGCTGGGCGAACGCGCCATCGGCCCGGTGCTGATGGTGCTGACCATCGACATGGTGGTGTTCTCGACCCTCATCACCCTGATCGTCACCGCGGCAAGGCAGGGGCGGGTGCGGCTCTCGACGCTGGTGCCCTTGCTGCGCGGCATCGTCTCGAACCCGATGATCGTCTCGATGCTGGCCGGCCTGGCCTGGGCCGGGCTGCACCTGCCGATGCCGGGCCCGCTGGACGAGTTCCTGGCGCTGCTCGGCGCCTCGGCCACGCCGGGGGCGCTCTTCGCCATCGGCGCCAGCCTCGCCGGCCGCGCGGCCGAGCGCATGGGCCCGGCGCTCTGGCTCAGCTTCGCCAAGCTGGTGCTGCATCCGCTGGCCGTGGGCATCGCCGCGCTGGCGGTCTTCGGGGTCGAGCCCTATGCGGCGGGGGTGATGATCGCCGCCGCCAGCCTGCCGGTCGCGGGCAATGTCTATATCCTCGCGCAATATTTCGGCACCGCCGTGCAGCGCGTCTCGGCGGCCATCCTGATCTCGACCGCGGCCAGCATCGCCACGGTTCCCGTCGTCATTCACTGGATCACGAAAGGCTAGACCATGCGCGACATCTCGGCCCTGACGCTCGACAACCTGCTGTTTCGGATGGACGAGGACGGCATCGCCACCGTCACCCTGAACCGCGCCGCCAAGCGCAACGCGCTGAGCGCCGAGACCATCGAGGAGCTGGTCGAGGTCTTTTCCGCCCTGCCCGCCTCGGGCGCCCGCGCCGTGGTGCTGCGCGCCGAGGGGCCGCATTTCTGCGCCGGGCTGGACCTGGTCGAGCACGGGCGCGAGCAGCGCAGCCCCGCCGAGTTCATGCGCATCTGCCTGCGCTGGCACGAAGCCTTCAACAAGATCGAATACGGCGGCGTGCCGGTCATCGCGGCGCTGAAGGGCGCGGTGGTCGGCGGCGGGCTGGAGCTGGCCTCCTCGGTCCATATCCGGGTCATGGACGAGACCACCTATTTCGGCCTGCCCGAGGGCCAGCGCGGGTTGTTCACCGGCGGCGGCGCCACCATCCGCGTGCCGCGGCTGATCGGCCAGGCGCGCATGGTGGACATGATGCTGACCGGCCGGCTTTATTCCGGCGAGGAGGCGGTGCAGGTCGGGCTGGCGCAATACCGGGTCGCGGACAGCGAGGCCAAGGCCTATGAGCTGGCCCGCCGGGTGGCGCAGAACACGCCCTTGTCGAATTTCGCCGCCTGCTCGGCGATCTCGCACATGCAGAACATGTCGGGGCTGGACGCCGCCTATGCCGAATCCATGGTCGCCGGCATCGTCAACACCCAGGACGCGGCCAAGGGCCGGCTGGACAGCTTCGCCCAGGGCACGGCGCAGAAGATCAAGCCGGAGGCCGAGGCGGGCTGACCGCCCGACCGCGGCCGCCCGGGTCAGTCCACCGGCCGGATCAGCTTCTTCTCCAGCACCCGCAGCACGGTGGGCAGGTCGTGGCCGCGCTTGAGGATGCGCCCGTCCATGCCGATCACCGCATATTGTCCCTGCGCGTTGCGCAGCTTGGGCCGCTTTTCGATGCGATAGAGCGGATGCTCGGCCGCCCGGCGAAACACCGAGAACACCGCCATATCGCGCAGGAAGGACATGGCATAGTCGCGCCACTCGCCCGCCGCGACCATGCGCCCGTAAACCGACAGGATGACGCCCAGTTCGGCCCGGTCGAAGGCCACGCGATCATGCTCGGACGGGAAACCGAAGGGCATATTCATCATAGGCGAATGGTGACACCGCCCCGGCACGCAATCAACGAAAAAGGGCCGCCGCGCGCCAGTTTGCCGATCTGCCCGCAACGCCCGGCGTCAAAACCCGGCGCGCTGCCGCCCGGCCATGCGCGCCAGCGTGCCGTCGCGCCACATCCCCTCATGCACGCCCACCATGAGGACATGGCCCGCGATCAGCGCCAGCAGCAGCCAGGCCATCTCGCCATGCAGCGCATCGCCGATCCCCACCATCCAGCCGATCGGCGGCTGCCGGGCGGCGAAGATCTCGAAGCCGAAGGGGGCAAAGGCGCGCTCGCCACCATAGGCGCGCAGCAGGGCGGCGAGCGGCACCAGGGCCATCACCAGATACAGCGCCCCATGGCCCAGCCGCGCCGCCAGCCCCAACAGCCCCACGCCATGGTCGGGCCGGTTGCGGCGGTTCGCCAGCGCCCAGAGCACCCGCAGCACGATCAGCAGGAACAGAACCGTGCCGACCTTCTGATGCGAGCCGACGAAGAAGGACACCAGCGGCGTGCGGCCCAGCGCCAGCCGCAACCCCATGCCCAGGAACTGCCACAGCATCAGCGCCGCGATGCTCCAATGCAGCAGCCGCGTCAGCTTGCCATAGAGCCGGGCGGAGTCGCGCCAGGGAAGGGAATCGGGGGTCATGGCGGCTCCTGCGCGGTCCGGTCGCGCCCGGGTAAAGTTGACTAATTTTCTTAGCGACAGTATGGCCATGGCCCGAAACGGGCAAGACCCGCGAACCTGTCTGCGGGGTAACATGGTCGTCAGCATCCGTTTCGTTTCCGTTTCCCTTGTGCCTGCCAGGGTGTGGCCCAGATGAATGCTCAGAATCGCGACCTCCCGACCGAGACCGGCTGCCCGCTGACCGAGGCGCAGGAGGGGCTTTGGTATGTCCAGGCGCTGGACCCGGACAACCCGATCCTGAACACCGGGCAATATCTGGAACTGACCGGCCCGCTGGACCGCGACGCGCTGGCCCAGGCCGTGCAGCGCACCATCGCCGAGACCCCGGCCCTGGCGCTGCGCTTCGCCGCCGGGCCCGAGGGGCCGCGGCAATGGCTGGGCCTGCCGCCGATCCTGGGCTTTGCCGACCTCTCGGCCCAGCCCGATGCCGAGGCGCAGGCGCTGGCGCAGATGCAGGCCGACAGCCGCCGCCCCTTGGACCTCGCGCGCGAGCCGGCCGGGGCGCTGGCCCTGATCGCACTCGGCCCCGAGCGGCATTTCCTTTACGAGCGCATCCACCACCTGGCCATCGACGGCTACGGCATGGTGCTGGTGACCAACCGCATCGCCGCGCATTACGCCGCGCTAGTGGCCGGGACGCCCGAGCCCGAGCCCTTCGGCCCGCTGGCGCTGGCGGCCGAGGAGGACGCAGCCTGGCGCGCCTCGTCCCGGCGCGCGGCAGATCGCGACTGGTGGCACGCCCAGCTTGCCGGCCTGCCCGAGGTCGCGGGCCCGGCGCCGGGCCGTGCGGTCAGCGGCCATGACTTCCTGCGCGATTCGCGCCGGTTGCCGCAGGCGCTGCTGGACCTGCTGGCCGCCTATGCCGCCCGGCACCGGCTGGGCTGGCCGGATGTGCTGAACGCGCTTTGCGGCGCCTATCTGGCGCGCTGGACCGGGGGCGAGGCGGTGATCGGCCTGCCCTTCATGGCGCGGATGGGTCGCAGGATCGCGCAGGTGCCCTGCATGGCGATGAACGTGCTGCCGCATCGGCTGCGTCTGGACGAGGACGCGCCGCTGCCCGAATGGCTGGCCGCGCAGTCGAAGGCCATGGCCCAGGCCCGCCGCCGCGGCCTCTATCGCAGCGAGCTTCTGCGGCGCGAACTGGGGCTGGTCGGCGGCACGCGGCGGCTTTACGGCCCGCTTGTGAACGTGCAGCCCTTTGACAAGCCGCCGGAATTCCCGGGGCTCGACTGCCGGCTGCACATCCTGGGCGCCGGGGCGGTGGACGACCTGACGCTGACCTTCCGCGGCGACCCTGAAGCGGGCATGATCTTCGAGGTGGACGCGAACCCGGCGCTCTACGCCCCCGAGGAGGTGCGCGGCCATGGCGACCGGCTGGCGGCCTTCCTGGCCGCGGCGCTTGCCGCCGAAACCCTGGCCGAGGTGCCGACCGCCAGTCCCGCCGAGATCGCCGCGGCAAGGGCGCGGGCCGAAGCGACGCGCCACCCCCTGCCCGACACCACCCTGACCGCGCTGATCGAGGCGCAGCTTGCCGCCACGCCCCAGGCCCCCGCCGTCAGCTTCGGCGTGGACAGCCTGGACTTCGCGGCGCTCGACCGCCGCAGCGCCGCCCTGGCCGCGCGGCTGCAAGAGCTCGGCGCCGGTCCCGACCGCATCGTCGCGGTGGCGCTGGAACGCTCGCTTGAGCTGCCCGTGGCGCTGCTGGCGATCCTGCGCGCGGGCGCCGCCTATCTGCCGCTGGACCCGGCGCATCCGCCCGAGCGCATCGGCCGCATCCTGGCGCAGGCCCGGCCGGCCGCGGTGCTGACCTCGGCCGATCTGGCCGGGCTGTTCCCCCCGGGCACCGGGCTGCTGCTGCCCGCCGACTGGCCCACCGACCCGCCGGTCGAAGGCCGCCCCAAGGCCGCGCCGGCCCCGGACGATCTGGCCTATGTGATCTTCACCTCGGGCTCGACCGGCGAGCCGAAGGGCGTCGCCGTCGAGCATCGCGCCATCGTAAACCGCCTGCTGTGGATGCAGGCGCATTACGGCATCAATGCCAGCGACCGCATCCTGCAAAAGACCCCGGCAACCTTCGACGTCTCGGTCTGGGAGTTCTTCCTGCCGATGATCGCCGGGGCCGAGCTGGTCATGGCGCCGCCCGGCGCGCATCGCGACCCCGCCGCCATCGCCCGGCTGATCCGGGAACGCGGGATCACCACCTGCCATTTCGTGCCCTCGATGCTCTCGGCCTTCCTGGCCTCGCCCGCCTCGCAGGGGCTGGCGATGGCCCGCGTATTCTGTTCGGGTGAGGAGCTGACGGCGGATCAGCGCGACCGCTTCCACGCCCGCATCCGGGCCGAGCTGCACAACCTCTACGGCCCGACCGAGGCGGCGGTGGATGTCAGCTTCTGGCCCGCCGGGCCCGAGGACCGCGCGAACCCGATCCCCATCGGCTTTCCGGTCTGGAACACGGCGCTGGAGGTTCTGGACGAGCGCATGCGCCCGGTGCCGCCGGGCCTGGCCGGGCACCTGTATCTGGGCGGCGTGCAGCTGGCGCGCGGCTATCTGGGCCGGCCCGACCTGACGGCGGAACGCTTCGTCGACGCGCCGCAGGGGCGGCTTTACGCCACCGGCGACCTGGCGCGGCTGCGGCCGGACGGGGCGGTGGTCTATCTGGGCCGCTCGGACCACCAGGTGAAGATCCGCGGGCTGCGCGTCGAGCTGGGCGAGATCGAGGCGGCGATCATGGCCTCGGGCCTGGCCCGCGAGGCGGTGGTGATCGCGCGCGAAGACCATGCCGGCGAAAAGCGCCTCGTCGCCTATCTGGTGCCGGCGGCGGATTGGCGGCCGGGCCTGCTGGCCGAGCGGCTGGCGGCCAGCCTGCCCGCCTATATGCTGCCCGCGGCCGAAGTGGCGCTGAAGGCCCTGCCGGTCACGTCGAACGGCAAGCTGGACCGCAAGGCGCTGCCGGCGCCGGCATTCGCCGCCGCCGGCCGGGCGGCCGAGACCCCGACCGAACGGCTGCTGGCACGGCTTTACGCCGAGATCCTGCACCTGGACGCCCCCGCCCCGGCCGAGGCGGATTTCTTCGCGCTCGGCGGCGATTCGCTTTCCGCTGTGCGGCTGGCGCAGGCGCTGGAAGCCGCGACCGGCCGCGACCCGGGCCTGGGCACCATTTTCGAGCAGCCGGTGCTGGCCGCCCTGGCCGCCGCGCTGGATGCGCAGGCGCCCCGTGACGACGGGCTTGGCCCGCTGATCCTGCTGGCCGAGGGCGACCCGCAAGCCGCGCCGCTGTTCCTGATCCACCCGGCCGGCGGCCTGGCCTGGGGCTATCGCGGGCTGGCGCGGCGCATCGCCCCGGCGCGGCGGGTCTGGGGCTTGCAGCATCCCGGCCTCGACCCGACAGTGGCCATGCCCGAGAGCCTGGCGGCACTGGCCCGGGACTATGCGCAGCGCATCGCGGCGCTGGTGCCGGAAGGCCAGCCGGCGCATCTGGCCGGCTGGTCGGTCGGCGGCATCCTGGCGCAGGACATCGCGGTGATCCTGTCCGCGACCGGGCGCGAGCCCGGCCTGGTCGCCATGCTCGACAGCTATCCCTGCGATGCCTGGCGCGACGAGCCCGAGCCCGATCCGGTCGCCGCCCTGCGCGCCCTGCTGGCCATCGCCGGCTACGATCCCGAAGCGCATCGCGACCTGGATACGCGCGAGGCGGTGGTGGCCTTCCTGCGCCGGGGGGACAGCGCGCTTGGCGCCCTGCCCGAGCCGGTTCTGGACGGAGTGGTGCGCACGGTGACCGGCACCAACCGGCTGATCCGCGGCCATCATCACCGCCGCTTCGGCAGCACCGTCACGCATTTCCGCGCCGCGCGCGACCACAAGGACCGCACGCTGACGCCCGAAATGTGGGCGCCCTATGCCGCCCGGCTGGAAGTCATCGACCTGCCCTTCCTGCATGCAGAAATGACCTCAGCCGAGGCCACGGCGCTGATCGCGCCCGAACTCAGCCGGAGGCTGGATCGGGGCTGACGGCCGGGCGGCCGGGCCCTGCCGCCGGGCGCATCGCGGCCGGCGTTCCGGCGCGCGGAAAGGCCAGCGCGAACACCCCGCTGGCCAGCCCGCCGATCAGCCAGGCGATGCCCAGCAGGATTTCATTCGCATCGGCCTGCAGCTGCGCGATCCCGCGCGAGACGTAAAGACCGGGAATGCCCTCTTGCACCTAGGCCGCGCCGATCAGGCACAGCCCCACCCCCAGCAGAACCAGGAAATATCTGGCGAACACCATCCGAATCCTCTTTCCTTGCCGGCCGACAGCCAAGCACGAAAGGCTGAAGATCCGGTTAATCCGCGACCGCAAAGGGAAGGACCAGCGGGAAGGAGCCGGCCAGCGTCTGGATATGCACATGGCCGGGCAGGACATGGACCTGCGCCCGGTGGCCGGGATGGCGGGCCAGATCGGCGACGAACTGCATGGTCGCCGGCGCGGGCCCGTCGGGCGGCGGGCCGTCGCTGCCCGAACGCTTCTCGCGGTCGCCCAAGGCCACCAGCAGCGGCAGCGAGGCCGGCGCGGCCTCTTGCGCCACGCGGCGGATCAGCGCCTCGTCCCACCAGATCGAGGGGCTGATCGCGGCATGGCGGGCAAAGCCCTGCGGCCGCGCCAGCAGCGCGTAAAGCGTGAAGAGGCCGCCGAAACTGTGCCCCCAGAGCGTGCGGCGGGCCGGATCGACGGGCAGCCCGGCCTCGGCCGCCGCGCGCAGCGGGCCGGTCAGCCGGTCGTGAAAGATCGCCGCGCCGCCGGCCGTGCGGCCTTCGTGGACATGGTCGGGGCGCAGCCCGTCGCCCGGCCCGTCCGGCGCGGTGAAATCCAGCGTCCGCAACTCGCGCGCGAATTGCCGGTCGGTGTCATAGCCGACGCCGACGATCATCAGCCCGGGGGCCAGCGCCAGATGCTCGGGCGTCAGGAAATCGAAGGCGGCATTGCCGTCCAGCATGTAAAGCACCGGCCAGCCCCCGGCCGGCGCAGGCGCCCTGGGCACGGCCATGAACAGCCGGTAGCCGGGGCCGACCGCCACCACCTGCTGCGACAGCACATGCGTCGGCGCCCCGGTCTGGAACAGGCGCAGCTCGGCCTGCTTCCTGGCGTGATCCGGTCCGACGCGTCCCAGCTGCGACATCATGCGACAATCCTTTCGTTCACAAAACCCTGTGCCTTGCCCGGCCTTAATTGACAAGGACTGTCAGGAATATAGGTTGCCGCCTGACACGAGCCAGCCCGAGTGGTCAGCCAAGTCCGGTCCCTTTCTTCAGGAGTTCCCATGGCCATTCAATCCCGCCGTCCTTTGCAAGCCCTGCTCGGCGCCGCGGCGCTGGCGCTTTCCGTCCTCTCGGGTCCGGTTCTGGCCGAGACCGTCTTCACCAAGCCGCTGGTCGATTTCGCCGGCCGGGTCAGCGCCGGCGGCGCCGAGCGCGCCCCGGTCCACAAGGGCGGCAAGGCGGTGATCGAGGGCGAGAACCTGATCCCCGGCCAGACCGTCACGCTGATGCGCGGCACCACCGCGCTGAACGCCGAGCCGATCACCGTCGATGCCGAGGGCAAGTTCAGCTTCGCGCTGGACATCGATGCCGAGGCCGAGACCGGGTTGCAGCCGGTCGTGGTCATCACCGAAAACCCGGCCTCGGCCCGGGTGGTCGAGCTGAAGGTCTCGCCCGAGGTGCCGGTCGCCGGCGCCGAGAAATTCGCCGTCACCAGCGAGCCGGTGGTGCGCGGCCTTTATCAGGTGAAGTTCAGCGAAGCCGCGAATGCCGCCTTCGTGACCAGCGCGGTCGGCCGGCCGCCGGTCAAGGAATCGAAGCTGGTCAAGATCAACCCCGAGACGCTGCAGGTCGAGGCCGAGGCCACGCCCGGCGCCGCGCCCGCCCGTCCCGACGGCAGCGACGGCGGCGTCTTCGCGGTCTATGGCGTCGATGTCGACGAGGCGAACGGCCATGTCTGGGTGACCAATACCCGCCAGGACACCGCGGCGGTCTACAAGCAATCCGACCTGTCGCTGGTCAAGCAGTTCGAGCCGGGCGCCGTGCCCCATGCCCGCGACGTGGTGGTGGACGAGGCCAACGGCCGCGCCTATGCCAGCGCCACCGGCACGCCCGAGATCAAGGTCTTCGACACCAAGACGCTGGAGCCGCTGGAGCCGATCACCATCCAGTCGCAGATCCGCGGCGAGGAATTCTCGACCATGGCGCTGGACATCGACGAGGCGGGCGGCAAGCTGGTCACCGTCAGCCTCTCCACGCCGGAGGCGGCGCTGGTCGACCTGGCCTCGGGCGAGGTCAAGGTGATCCCGCTGCCCGGCGCCAAGGCGGCCTCGGGCGTGGCCTACGACCCGCAGGAGGGGCTGATCTTCGTCGCCTCGCAGGCCACCGACAACCTGCTGATCGTCAAGGCCGAGACCGGCGAGGTGATCCATGACGTCGCCGTGGGCGCCGGCCCGCTGAACGTGGCCTTCGAGCCGGTCAGCCGTCTGGCCTATGTCGCCAATCGCGGAGCCGGCACCATCGCCGTGGTCAGCCCCGAGGGCGAAATCGTCGCCAATCTCGACGCCGGCAGCTATCCGAACCAGCTGCGCGCCGACGGCAAGGGCAATGTCTGGGCGGTCAACAAGTCGCGGGGCGAGGACGACGAGGCGGGCGACCGCATCTGGCGCATCACCCCCGCCGCGCAGTAAAGAGGGGCACCGACCCCGCCGGGGCGCCCACGCGCGCCCCGGCCTGAGCCAACGGAACCGCCATGATCCTGACCCGCCCGCTGCTTGCCGCCCTTGCCCTGATCGCCTCGCTTGGCGCTGCCGCGGCGGATGTGGTGGCCACCGACATCCTGGGCCGAGAGGTGCACCTGCCCGAGCCCGCCCGCCATATCGTGCTGGGCGAGGGGCGCCACCTGTCGGTGCTGGGCCTGATCCATGACGATCCGGTGGCGCTGGTTTCCGGCTGGCGGCTGGACAAGGCGCTGGACGAGCCGACCATGCGGGCCTATCGCGAGAAATTCCCGGCCATCGACGCCATCCGCCCGATCGGCTCGGGCAATCGCGACATCTCGGCCGAGGCGATCATCGCGCTGCATCCCGACCTGGTGTTGCTGACGCTGATCGACCAGAAGGATCCCGGCATGGAGGTCGCCCGCCGGCAGATCGAGGCGGCGGGCATCCCGGTCGCCTATGTCGACTTCTTCTCGCATCCGCAGGAGAACTCGATCCCCAGCCTGCGCATCCTGGGCAAGCTGACCGGCGCCGAGGAACGCGCCGAGGAATTCGCCACCTTCTACGAAAGCCGGCTCGACCGCATCCGCGACCGGCTGGCCGTGCCGGGCATCACCCGGCCGCGGGTCTTCTTCCATGTCCATGCCGCCGCACAGAACTGCTGCTCGACCGTCGGCACCGGGGTGTTCCATGACTTCATCACCACAGCGGGCGGGCAGAATATCGGCAATGACAGCGTCAAGGGCGTGCTGGGCAATGTCAGCCTGGAATACCTGATCGGCGCCGATCCCGACGTCTATATCGCCACCGGCGGCACGCATATGGCGGCGCGCGGCGGGCTGGTGCTGGGCTCGGGCGTCGATGCGCAAACCGCCCGGGCCAGCTTCGACAGGCTGATCTCGGCGCCCGGATTCTCGTCGCTGCGCGCGGTGGAACAGGGCCGGGCCGCCGGCGTCTGGCACCTGTTCAACGATTCGCCCGTGCATATCGCGCTGATCGAATACCTGGCCAAGACCTTCCATCCCGACCTGTTCGAGGATGTCGATCCCCTCGCCACCCTGGCCGAGATCAACGCCCGCTTCTCGCCGGTCATCGTGCCGGGGACATGGTGGGTGACGCCGGAACAATGAGCGACGCGACGCTTCAGCTTTATCACCGGCAGGGCCGGCGCAACGCCCTGCTGGTCGGGGTGCTGGGACTGGCGGCGCTGGCGGCGCTGCTGCTGGATCTGGTGACCGGCCCGGCCGGGCTGCCGCTGGCCGATACGCTGCGGGCGCTGGCCGGCGGCGAGGTGGCGCGCGGCACCAGCGTCATCGTCTGGGAGGTGCGCCTGCCCGTGGCCTGCATGGCGCTGCTGGTCGGCGCGGCGCTGGCGCTGGCCGGGGCCGAGATGCAGACGGTGCTGGAAAACCCGCTGGCCGAGCCCTTCACGCTGGGCGTGTCCTCCTCGGCCGCGCTCGGCGCCGCCGTGGCGATCGTGCTGGGCCTGACCCTGCCCGGCCTGCCGGCGGTCTGGAGCGTCTCGGGCAACGCCTTCCTGTTCGCGCTCGGCGCGCTGGGGCTCTTGCAGCTCTTGGGCCGCATCCGCGGCGGCGGCCCCGAGGTGCTGATCCTGTTCGGCGTGGCGCTGAACTTCACCGCCGCCGCGCTGCTGTCGCTGCTGCAATTCGTCGCCTCGGCCGATGCGCTGCAACAGCTGGTGTTCTGGACCATGGGCAGCCTCGCCTCGGCGCAATGGCCCGGCGTGGTGCTGATCGCGGTGGTCCTGCTGGTCTCGGTGCCATTTTCCTTCCGCGCGGCCTGGAAGCTGACGGCGCTGCGGCTGGGCGAGGACCAGGCGCGCAGCTTCGGCGTCGATGTCACCGGCCTCAGGCGCTGGACGCTGCTGCGGGTCAGCCTGCTTGCCGCCTCGGCGGTGTCGATGGTCGGGGTGATCGGCTTTGTCGGCCTGGCCGGGCCGCATATCGCCCGGATGCTGGTGGGCGAGAACCACCGCGTCTTCCTGCCCGCCAGCCTGCTGACCGGGGCGCTGGTGATGTCACTGGCCTCGACGCTGTCGAAGACGCTGGTGCCCGGCGTGCTGCTGCCGGTCGGGCTCGTCACCTCGCTGATCGGGCTGCCGATCTTCTTCGCGATGATCCTGCGCGGCAGGCGGCGCTGATGCAGGGGCTGCTGGCGCAGGGCATCTCGGTGCGCTACGGCGCGCGCAGCGTGCTGGAAGGGCTGGACCTGCCGCTGCTGCGCCCGGGCGAGGTCACGGTGCTGGCCGGGCCGAACGCCGCCGGGAAGTCCACGCTGCTGCGCGCCATCGCGCAGCTGCAGCCGCATGGCGGCAAGGTGCTGCTGGACGGCAGGGACCTGGCCCATGTGCCGATGCGCGACCGCGCCCGGCTGGTGGGCTTCATGCCGCAAAGCCTGCCGGCCGGCTCGTCGCTGGTGGCGCTGGAAAGCGTGATCGCGGCGCTGCGCGCGGGCGACACGCTGGGCGCGCGCGGGGCCGATGCCACCGCCATGGCGGTGCTGGACAAGCTGGGCATCGGCGCGCTGGCGCTGGAGCCCCTGTCGGCGCTGTCGGGCGGCCAGCGGCAGATGGTCAGCCTGGCGCAGGCCATCGTGCGCGACCCGCGCCTGCTGCTTCTGGACGAGCCGACCAGCGCGCTGGATCTGGCGCGGCAGGTGCGGCTGCTTTCCGAACTGCGGCGCCTGGCGGCCGAGGGGCGCATCGTCGTCGCCGTGCTGCACGATCTGGCGCTGGCGGCGCAATGGGCCGACCGGATCGTGCTGATGCATGGCGGCCGGACCCATGCCGAGGGTCGCCCGGAAGAGGTCCTGACCCCCGCCCTGCTGGCCGAGGTCTATGGCGTCGAGGCAAGGGTCGAGCGTTGCTCGCGCGGCCGCATCATGGTGCTGATCGACGCCGAACACGCGCCGGGCTAAGGGGCCGGGCTAAGGGCTCGTCAGGCCCGGCGGCCGCTCAATGCGCCCGCTGCCGCGACCGGAAGGGCAAGGGCGCGACCGGGATGCCATCCTCGAGCAGCTTCCTGGCATCCTCCAGCCTGGCCTCGCCATGGATGGCGCGGGCGGGCGCCAGCCCCTCATGCATGGCGCGGGCCTCGGCGGCGAAGGACATGCCGACGTAATCCGAATGTTCCTCGACATGGCGGCGCAGCTTCTCAAGCGCGGCCTCGTGGTCGTTGCGGGGACTGTGCAGGTCGGCGGCCTCGTCGCGGGGCTGGGCGACGCGCGGCGCCATCAGCGCCTTTTCCACCTCGGCCGAGCCGCAATGCGTGCAGGTGACCTGGCCCGCGGCGCGCAGGCTTTCGAACCCGTCCGAGGACCGGAACCAACCATCGAAATCATGGCCTTTGTCGCAACGCAGGGCATAGCGGATCATCTCGACTCCTTTCCCTGTCAAATATCGGGCCGCGCAAGGGCTTATACAAGGTCAGGGCCGCGCCAGACGCCGAATCCGCGCGATCAGCGTTGCGGGATTGCCAGCCCGCGCCAGCAGCAGCGCCCGGGCCGCCGCACCCATGCGGCGCTGGCCCGCGGCGTCCTGCACCAGCGCGGCCAACGCCTGCGGCAGCGCCGCGGCCTCGCAGGGCCGCGCCCCGCCCGCCGCCGCCAGATCGGCATAGTCGCAGGCATGGTTGGCGACATGCGGCCCGTTCAGGATGGCACAGCGCCAGGCGGCCGGCTCCCATGGCGTATGGCCGCCGTGATCGGCGAAGGAACCGCCGGTGACGCAGATGCCGGCGGCGCGATACCACAGCGCCATCTCGCCCAGCGTATCGGCCAGCAGCACCGGAGCGCCGGGCCCGCCGCCCCGGCTGCGGCGGGCGAAATCCAGCCCGCGCGCCGCGATCAGCGCCGCCACGGCGTCGCCGCGCTGGGGATGGCGCGGCGCCAGGATCAGCCGCAGCTCCGGCACCGCCGCGCGCGCGGCGGTCCAGGCATCCAGCATCAGCGCATCCTCGCCCTCATGGGTCGAGGCCGCCAGCACGGTGCGGCAACGCTCCGGCGCATCCTCGCCCGGATCGACACGGGCCGGGCCCAGCAGCTTCAGGTTCAGCCGCGGCGTCAGCGCATCAGCCCGCAGCCCCAGCGCCAGAAGCCGCGCCTCGCTGTCCGCATCCTGCGCCGAAAGCGCGTCGATGCGGGCCAGCATCGGCCCGATCAGCCCCGGCAGCCGGCCCCAGCGCGCCGCCGAGCGCGCCGAGATGCGCGCGCCGACCACCACCTGCGCCACGCCCCGCGCCGCCGCCATGGCCGAGCGGTTGGGCCAAAGCTCGTTCTCGACCGTGACCATCACGGCGGGCCGCACCCGGTCCAGAAAGCGCCCCACCGCCTGCGGCACGTCCAGCGGCGCCAGCGCGCAGGCATGGCCCAGCCGCCGGGCCAGATCGCGCCCGGTCAGGCTGTTCGTCGTCACCACCAGGGGAAAATCCCGCGCCAGTTCCTCGGCCAGCACCTGAACCGAGTTGAGCTCGCCCAGGCTCGCCGCATGCAGCCAGATCCCGCCCGGCGCGGCTTCGGGACCCGAAAGCGCCAGCCGCTCGCGCCAATCCGCCCCGGCCAGCGGCGCGGCCAGATCCAGCGCCCCGCCGGCCAGCGCCGTGGCGCCGCGCCAGATCAACGCAGGGCGGCCTCGGCGGCCTCGCGGATGGCGCGGATGTTCTCGCCATAGGGTGCGCTGTTCGACACCGAACCGCCCCGGAACACCGCCGAGCCGGCGACCAGCACATCCGCCCCCGCCGCCGCGACCAGCGGCGCGGTGGTGGGATCGACCCCGCCGTCGATCTCGATATGCACCGGCCGGTCGCCGATCATGGCGCGCAGGTCGCGCACCTTCTCGATCTGGCTGTAGATGAACTTCTGCCCGCCGAAACCGGGGTTCACCGTCATCACGCAGATCAGGTCGATATCGTCAAGCAGCGGCCGCGCCGCCTCGGCGGGCGTGCCCGGGTTCAGCGCCAGCCCGGCCCTGGCGCCGGCGCCGCGAATGGCCTGAAGCGTGCGGTGGACATGCGGCCCGGCCTCGACATGGGCGGTGATGATGTCGCTGCCCGCCTCGGCGAAGGCCTCGATATAGGGATCGACGGGCGCGATCATCAGATGCACGTCCATCACGCCGCGGATATGCGGCCGGATCGCCTTGCACATGGCGGGACCGAAGGTCAGGTTGGGCACGAAATGCCCGTCCATCACGTCGACATGGACCCAGTCGGCGCCCTGATCCTCGACCGCCCGGCATTCCTGGCCGAAATTGGCGAAATCCGCGGAAAGGATCGAAGGCGCGATCTTGATGCGGCGGTCGAACGTCATGGCTGGCTCCCTGCACATACCCGCTCGGGTTACCGTCCCGGCCCGCCGGCCGTCAACCGGCATGAAAGTCGCATTTCTCCGTTTTCCAAATACTCCGCGGGGGTCCGGGGGCGCGAAGCCCCCGGCTTCCCTCTTGGGCTTTCCGCCGCAGGGCCTATATTGGGACCAAGGCGCCAGGCCGCCACCGGCCCCGCGCATCCGCATTCCGAAGGACTTGTAATGACCGAAACGAAGGATCTTTCCTGGGACGACAGCGTGCTGCCCTTCCAGCTGGAGCGCTCGGGCATGCGCGGCCGCGCCGCGCGTCTCGGGCCGGTGCTCGAACATATCCTGTCGCGCCACGACTATCCGGTCGCGGTCAGCGCCATGGTGGCGGAGCTGACCGCCCTGACCGCGCTGATCGGCCAGACCATCAAGCTGCGCTGGAAACTGTCGCTGCAGGTGCGCGGCAACGGGGCCATCCGCACCATCGCCACCGACTATTACGCCCCCGAGACCGAGGGCGGTCCGGCCCGCATGCGCGCCTGGGCCAGCTTCGACGCGGACCGGCTGCACGAGGGCCTGCCCGGCTTCGACCAGCTCGGCCAGGGCTATTTCGCGGTGCTGATCGACCAGGGCGAGGGCACGACCCCCTACCAGGGCCTGACGCCCCTGGCCGGCGGCTCGCTTGCCACCTGCGCGCAGACCTATTTCGAACAGTCCGAGCAGCTGCCGACCCGCTTCGAGCTGACGGTGGGCCGCGCGCGCATGCCCGGCCAGGCCGAGGAGCACTGGCGTGCCGGCGGCATCATGCTGCAGACCCTGCCCGCCGCCAGCCATGCCGCGCCCGAAGGCGGCACGCTGCAATCCGCCGACATCCTGCAGGGCGCGCAATCCGAGGACTGGAACCGCAGCAGCATGCTGATGGCCACGGTCGAGGCGATGGAGCTGGTCGATCCCGCCCTGCCCCTGCCGAATCTGGTCTTCCGCCTGTTCCACGAGGAGGAACCGACCGCCTTCGAGGTTCAGGACCTGGTCTTCGGCTGTTCCTGCAATGCCGACCGGGTGCGCGGCACGCTGTCGATCTATTCCGCCAAGGACATCGCCCACATGACGAACGAGGACGGCATCGTCACCGCCGATTGCCAGTTCTGCGGCGCGCATTACGAATTCGACCCGCAAAGCCTCGGCTTCGAGGCGACCGTGGATGCCGAGGGCAATCCCCTGCCGCAAGCCGGGGCCGGGGAAAACCGGGCCGCGCTTTGATGACGGCGATCCGCGAGACATTGATGCGGGCCCTGTCGGGAACGACGGGGCCCTCGTCCGATTTCGACTTCGGCGGCGCCCCCGCGCCGGCCGAGGTCGCGCTGCGCCCCGCCGGGGTGCTCGCCGCCTTCGACGCCGCGGACGGGCGGCTGGTGCTGACCAAGCGCGCCTCGAGCCTGCGCCACCATCCCGGCCAGATCGCCCTGCCCGGCGGCAAGGTCGATCCCGGCGATGCCGACGAGGTCGCCGCCGCCCTGCGCGAGGCGCATGAGGAGGTGGGCCTCGATCCCGCCCGGGTCGAGGTGCTGGGCACCATGCCGCCGCATCGCACCATCACCGGTTTCGCCATGACCCCGGTGCTGGCGCTGATCCACGGCCCCTTTACCCCGATCCCCGAGGCCGGAGAGGTCGAGGAAGTGTTCACCGTCCCCTTCGCCCATGTCGCCGATCCGGCCAGTTACCACATCGAGGGCCGGATCTGGCGCGGCGCGCGGCGGGACTATTATGTCGCCCCCTGGGGGCCCTATTATATCTGGGGCGCCACCGCCCGCGTGCTGCATTCCCTGGCGACAAGGCTTTCCGCATGACCCGGCTGACCGCGCCTTTCCTGGACGACCCGGCCCTGGGGCAGGTGCTGGCCGCACTTTCCGCGGGCGGCGCCCAGGCATTGATCGTCGGCGGTGCGGTCCGAAACGCGCTTCTGGGCGAGCCGGTGGCGGATGTGGACATCTCGACCTCGGCCCGGCCCGAGGAGACCGTGCAACTGGCCGAGGCGGCCGGCCTGCGCTCGGTGCCCACCGGCATCGAGCATGGCACCGTCACCGTCATCGCCGATGGCCGCGGCTTCGAGGTCACCAGCTTTCGCCGCGACGTGGAAACCGATGGCCGCCGTGCCGTCGTGGCCTATTCCGACCGCATCGAGGACGATGCGCGGCGGCGCGACTTCACCATGAACGCGCTTTACGCCACCGCCTCGGGCGAGGTGCTGGACCCGGTGGGCGGCCTGCCCGACTTGGCGGCGCGCCGGTTGCGCTTCGTCGGCGACCCGCGCGCGCGCATCGCCGAGGACTATCTGCGCATCCTGCGCTTCTTTCGCCTGCTGGCCTGGTATGGGCGCGAGGCCGACCTGCACGCGCTGGCCGCCTGCCGCGAATTGCGCCAGGGGCTTGCCGGCATCTCGAAGGAACGCATCGGCCACGAGATGCGCAAGCTGCTCGGCGCCCCCGACCCGTCCCACGCCGTGGCGCTGATGGCCGAGGCGGGGGTGCTGCCGCTGGTCCTGCCTGGCGCGGATGCCAGCGACCTGCCGGAACTGGTCGAGATCGAGCGGGAATACGGCACCGGCGCCCTGCCCTGCTGGCCGCGCCGGCTGGCGCTCTTGGGCGCGCCGAACCCGGCCGAGGCGCTGCGCCTGTCGCGGGACGAGGCCCGCACCCAGGACCGGATCGTGCAGGCGCTGACCATGCCTGCGCCCGCCGCCGCCTATCGCCTGGGCCGCGCCAGCGCCGCGCAAGCGGTGCTGATCCGCGCCGCCCGCGGCGACAGGCCCGCCTTCGGCTGGTGCCACGAGCTTGCCCGCGGCGCCGGGGCGAAATTCCCGCTGACCGCCCGCGACCTGATGCCGGACCTGTCCGGCCCCGCCCTGGGCGAGGCGCTGCGCCGGGCCGAGGACGCCTTTGTCGAAAGCGATTTCACCCTGCCGCGCGAGGCGCTGCTGCGGATCGCCCTGCAACAGGAGGCCCGCGCCTGATGCATGATTTCTTCGCCCGCATGATCGACGCCTTCCGCCCGGCCGAGGGCCCGCCGCCGCGCAGCCTGCTGGCCTTTTTCCGCTGGTGCCTGTCGGGCGCATGGCCGGGGCTGACGCTGGCCGCGGTGGCCTCGGCGCTGGGAGGCATCGCCGACGTGGTCTCGGCCGTGCTGCTGGGCTGGGTGGTCGACGCGGTGGTCTCAACCCCCGTGGACCGGATCTGGGCGGACCAGGGCGGGCTGATCCTGGGCTTTGCCGCCTTCTTCCTGCTGATCCGCCCGGCGATCTTCGGGCTTTCGACCGCCAGTTCCAGCGTCATCATCGGGCCGAACATCCTGCCCCTGGTGCTGTCGCGGCTGCATCGCTGGACCATGGGCCATGCGGTGACCTTCTTCGACAACGACTTCGCCGGCCGCATCGCGCAAAAGCAGATGCAGACCGCCCGCGCCGTGACCGACGTGGCGACAGAATTCGTCAACGTGGTGGCCTTTGCCCTGGCCTCGGTGATCGGCTCGGCCGCCTTCCTGGTCTCGGTCGACGGCTGGGGCGCGCTGGCGCTGATGGTCTGGCTGGGCTCCTACGTGCTGCTGATCCGCTTCTTCCTGCCGCGCATCCGCACGCGCTCGGCCAGCCGGGCCTCGGCGCGGGCCATGGTGACGGGTCAGGTCGTGGACACGATCACCAATATCAAGACCGTCAAGCTTTTCGCCCATGCCGAGCACGAGGACCGCGCCGCGCTTGGCGCCATGGCCGGCTTTCGCGAACGCGCGCTGGATTTCGGCCGGGTCAGCACCTGGTTCCGCCTGTCGCTGATGACCATTGCCGGCGCACTGCCGGTGATCCTGGTCGGCGGCACCATCCTGCTGTGGCGGCAGGGCATGGCCACGGCGGGCGACATCGCCGCCGCCGGCGCCATCGCCATGCGGCTGGCGCAGATGACCGGCTGGGTCAGCATGGCGCTGATGGGGGTCTGGGGCTCGATCGGCGAGGTCGAGGACGGCATGAAGACCCTTGCCCCGCCCCATGCCCTGACCGATGCGCCCGATGCCGTCACCCTGGGCCGGGTCCAGGGCCGCATCGACTTCGACCACGTGGATTTCGCCTATGGCCGCGGCGAGGGGCAAAGCAATGGCGGCGGCATCATCGACCTGGACCTTCATGTCGCGGCGGGCGAAAAGCTGGGCATCGTCGGCGCCTCGGGGGCGGGGAAATCCACCATGGTCTCGCTGCTCTTGCGGCTTTACGACGTGGAGGGCGGCGCTGTCCGGGTGGACGGCCATGACGTGCGCGCCGTGACGCAGGAAAGCCTGCGCCGCAACATCGCCATGGTCACGCAGGAAACCGCCATGTTCAACCGCTCGGCGCGCGAGAACATTCTCTACGGTCGCCCCGACGCGACCGAGGACGAGATCGTCGCCGCAGCCAAGGCCGCCGAGGCGCATGAGTTCATCCTCAAGCTGCGCGACCACATGGGCCGCACCGGCTATGACGCGCATCTGGGCGAGCGCGGCGTCAAGCTGTCCGGCGGGCAGCGCCAGCGCATCGCGCTGGCCCGCGCGCTCTTGAAGGACGCGCCCATCCTGGTGCTGGACGAGGCGACCTCGGCACTGGACAGCGAGGTCGAGGCGCAGGTCCAGGACGCGCTGCACCGTGCCATGCGGGGCAAGACCGTGCTGGCCATCGCGCACCGGCTTTCGACCATCGCCGAACTGGATCGCATCGTCGTGCTGGAATCCGGCCGCATCGTCGAGCAGGGCAGCCATGCCGAACTGCTGGCGCTGGACGGCACCTATGCCCGCTACTGGAACCGGCAATCCGGCGGCTTCCTGGGCACCGACGAGCACGAGGAAACCACCGAGGCCGCCGAGTGATCTGGACCGTCGAGCGGCTGGGCCGCAAGGGCGATGGCGTGGCGGTCGGGACCGGGGGCCGCGCGCTGGCGGCGCTGACCCTGCCCGGCGAGGTGATCGAGGGCGAGGCCGAGAACGGCCGCATCGCCAGCCCGCGCATCGTGACGCCTGCGCCCGAGCGGGTGCGCCCGTCCTGCCCGCATTACCGCGCCTGCGGCGGCTGCGCGCTGATGCACGGCTCCGAGGCTTTCGTGAAGGCCTGGAAGGTCGGCGTGGTGACCGAGGCGCTGCGCGCGCAGGGGCTTTCCGCGCCGATCGCGGGGGTGCATGTCTCGCCGCCGCGCTCGCGCCGGCGGGCGGTGCTGTCGGGGCGGCGGACGAAGAAGGGCGCGCTGCTGGGCTTTCACGCCCGCGCCTCGGAGGTGATCGTGGACATTGCCGATTGCCATGTGCTGCGGCCCGCCATCCAGTCGGCCCTGCCGCTGCTGCGGCGGCTGGTCGCCGCCGGCGCCTCGCGCGCGGGCGAGCTGTCGCTGACCGTGACCGACACGCCGGCCGGGCTGGACGTGGCGGTGACCGGCGGCAAGCCGATGGAGCCGGGGCTGTTCCAGACCCTGTCGGCGCTGGCCGACCAGGGCGACCTGGCGCGGCTCAGCTGGGACGGCCAAAGCATTACCCGCCGCCCGCCGGCGCTGCCGATGGGGCGGGCGCAGGTCGTGCCACCGCCGGGCGGTTTCCTGCAGGCCACCGCCGAGGGCGAGGCGGCGCTGCTGGCCGCCCTGCGCGACATGCTGCGCGGCGCCGGCCGGGTGCTGGACCTGTTCGCCGGCTGCGGCACCTTCACCCTGCCCCTGGCCGAGGCGGCCGAGGTCCATGCCGTCGAGGGCCTTGCCGCGCCGCTGCAGGCGCTGGACGCCGCCGCCCGCCGCAGCCCCGGCCTGCGCCGAATCACGACCGAGATTCGCGACCTTGCCCGCCGGCCGCTGCTGCCCGACGAGCTGGTCTATGACGCAATCGTGATCGACCCGCCGCGCGCCGGGGCCGAGGCGCAGGCGCGCGAGCTGGCCCGTTCCGGGGTGGGCAGGCTCGCCTGGGTCAGCTGCGATCCCGTCACTTTCGCCCGCGATGCGCGGATTCTCGCCGAGGGCGGGCTGGCGCTGACGCGGCTCTTCGTGGTCGATCAGTTCCGCTGGTCGCCGCATGTCGAGACCGCGGCGGAATTCCGCCGGCGCTAGCGAAATCTTAATCTCTGTGGTATTTCATAACAAAACGAAGCGCATAGCGCACATAGAGGGCAGTGATGATTCGGGCAATTCGCGCATTTTTCGCGGTTGTCGCGGTTGCCGTTGTGGCAAGCTGCGGCGGTGGCGACAGCCTGCAACCCAGCAAGACCTATCAGGGTCCGCCGATCACGCAGATCGTGGTCAAGAAGGCCGATCGCAAGATGTATCTGGTCAGCGGCAAGGAAGTCGTCAAAAGCTACAAGATCCATCTCGGCAACCAGCCGGTCGGACCCAAGCGGTTCGAAGGCGACGGCCGCACGCCCGAGGGCCTGTATTTCGTCGACCGCTTCAATCCGCGCAGCCGCTACCACCTGTCGGTCGGGATCTCCTATCCTTCGGCGCAGGACGTGGCCAATGCGGCAGCCATGGGACTGCGGCCGGGCGGCGACATCTTCATCCATGGCCTGGGCCCCGAGGGCAAGGCGCTGAACCGCCCGGACTGGACCGCCGGCTGCATCGCCGTCACCGACGAGGAGATCGAGGAGATCTTCACCATGCTGCGGCCGGGCGTGCCGATCTTCATCTACCCCTAGGCGCCGCTGGCGCTCAGGCTGGTGCCTGGAACGACAAAGGCTCCGCGCAGCGTCGCGGGGCCTTGGCTTTCAGGAAGCTCGCAGGCCGGCTGACGGCCTGTTCTCCGCCCTGCAGCCTTGCAGGGCCTTGCGGCCGCCGGCCGCCGCAGCAGGAAAGCCCGGGATGGGGATGCCTGTCCTGTCCGGCGGTGCCTGCCTTGCCATCCAGACGCGCCGGGCGACAGAGCATTGCCCCTTGCCGCCTGCCGCAATCCGGGTCGCAGCCACCCAGACTTCCGGGACCGGACCGATACCGCCTGCCCGCTTTGCGGGTCGGCAAGCGAAAGGCGCGGCCCGCCTCGGGGCCGCGCTGCCGGATCAGATGCCGGCGCCCGGCGCAAAGCCGCCCGCCATGGCCGTCGGCGCACCCGCCCCGCCGCCGGTGATCAGCACCCACCAGATCTTGCCCGACGGCTCCTGATACCAGCCGACGCCGAATTCCGCGGCGCGCGGATCCATGATCACGTCGCGCGTGTCGCGATTCTGCATCCAGGCATTCAGCGTGGTGATCTCGTTCTCATAGGTTTCCGAGATGTTCTCGCCGACCAGATGGCCCATGTAGCCTTGGCGCCGCACCCGATCCAGCGGCGACGAGCCGTCCGAGCCGAAATGCCAGGCGCGGTTCTGCGCCGCCATGTCGCGGGCATGCACCTTGGCCGCCGCGTCCAGCATCGGGTTCTGCACCACGCCGGGCGCCGCGATATTGGCGCGCAGCGCATTGATCTGGCCGGCGATCCGGCCGGGGATCTGCGCCTCTTCGCGCGGCGTGATCTTGTAGGCGACCGGCAGCGGCTGGCCATCGGGGCCGAGTTGCTGCTGCGGCTGCTGGCAGGCCGCAAGGGCCAGAACCGACACGAGCGCCAGGGTGGAGAGTTTCAGCATGATGTCCTGTCCCGAAAGGATATTTTGCGCCAGCCATACAAAAGCCCGGGGCCCGCTTCAAACCCAAGATTGCGTGAGGGCCACAGGCTGCGACTCTGTTGCGACAATGACGCTTGTTTGAATTGCAAGGTGTCCGGCGCGGGCGTAAATCCGCGCATCAGCAGACCTCTTTCGCAAATTCGGGCAGAGAAGGCCGCCGCAAGCGGTCCGTCACATATCAGGAGCGACACATGATCACGCCGAAAAATCCGGTCTCGCGCCGGAAATTTCTGACCGCCTCGGTGGCGATGGGCGCGGCAGGGCTGGCGGCGCCGGCCATCGCGCAGTCCTTCGACCCCTATACCGGCCAGCCGCTGCAGGGCACGGCGGGCGGCGCCACCCCGGATGCGGGCATGGTGCAATACGACGCCGGGCAGGATTCGCGCCGCAACATCTCCAGCTTCCGCATGCAGGACTGGCAGCCCTATTTCAGCACCCTGACCAACGGCGCCATCCTCGTGGACCTGACCTCGCGCGCGCTGCATTACTGGTCCGAGGACCAGACGGTCTACAAGCTGTTCCCGACCTCGGTCCCGGTCAGCCCCGACCTGACCCGCACCGGCCGCACCGAGATCATCAAGAAGGTCGAGGGCCCTAGCTGGGCGCCCACCCCCGAGATGAAGAAGCGCAACCCCGAATGGCCGGATTTCGTGCCGCCGGGGCCGGACAACCCGCTGGGCACCCATGCGCTGTGGCTGAGCTGGCAGTATTACCGCATCCACGGCACGCATGACACGCGCAAGATCGGCCGCAAGTCCTCGAACGGCTGCATCGGCCTTTACAACGAGCATATCAAGCAGCTCTACGACCTGACCAAGATCGGCACCCAGGTGCTGCTGATCTGACCTGGCCGGGACAGGAACGACAGCAAGGGGCCGCAAGGCCCCTTTTTCGTTTCGACCGCCTGGATCAGCCAAGGCTCGGGCCGCACCGCCGGAGGATGCGGCCCGACCTTTGATCACGCCTCCGGACCCAGACCGAATGCCGGATGACGGATCAGTTCTTCGCAAGGCTCGGTGCCGCCGAAGGGCAGGGCCAGAACCACCCCGGGCAGCCAGCTGCGCCCAGGCCAGGGAAGGCCCGGAAACCGAACCGGCCATGATAGGCGGGATCGCCCACCAGCGCCGCGCCGCGGCCGGTGGCCCGCAACCGGCGGAGGGCCTGTGCCATTGACGGCAAAACGGCAAGCGGGCCGATCAGGCCGCAGCCGTCCTGCGTGCCGATCCGTGCCGCCGAAGCGCCCAGGTAGCCGATCACCTCACCCTCGTCCTCGGCCACAAGCGAGAGGGAAAGCCGCCCCTCCGCCCGCAGCGCCGCGACGAGGCCGGCCTCGGTTCCAGTGGATTGCGCAAGCATCCATGGCTTCGGCGACAAGCCGGCTGATCGCCGGGATGTCACCGGCGGTTTCATTGCGGATCAGCATGTCAGGCCCCCTGATTGTCGAGCTGCGCGAACGGAGGAGCGGCCGCGTTTCGAGATCCGATACGGGCTGCCTGACCGGGATTCGATCAGCCCTTTCCGCCGCAATCGGTTGAAGACGGCCAAATCGAAGCCGGCAAGGATCATCCCCTCGCGCGTGACGCATGTCACGGAGGTGATCTTGGCGCTGTCGACGCGCTCGTGCAGGATACGGCCGCCAAGGGCCAGGACGTGCAGCGCACGTTGTTCATTTCGTGAGATGTTCATGGAAGTCTCGCATGACGGACGTGAAAGACACCCCGAGCGCACATGCACCCGGCGGCTTTGGGTTCACGCGGCTCTCCGAGATTCAGAGAGCCTTGTCACACAAGCTCTGACATCCAGTCTCCACAGGCAGCAGGGGATCGTCGCTGCTCACGCCCCCCAATCCAGGAAACGGGCGGCTTTGGAACAACCCCGTAACATAGACGAACCGTGGCGGCCTGCCCCCAATCGGCGTCAGCGGCAGCGCGGGCCCTCAGACCCACCCCGCCAGGTTCTCGCCGATCACCGCGGTCAGCACGTCGATATGCGCGGGCTCGGCGTTCAGGCAGGGGATATAGGTGAACTCCTTGCCGCCGGCATGGATGAAGGCCTCGCGGATCTCGCCCTGGATCTCTTCCAGCGTCTCGATGCAATCGGCGGAAAACGCCGGCGAGATCACCGCGATCTCGGTGATGCCCTGCCGCGCCAGCTCGGCCACATGCTCGACCGTATAGGGGCGCAGCCATTCCTCGGTGCCGAAGACCGACTGGAAGGTGGTGTCGATCACGCCCTCGTCCCAGCCCAGCCGCTCGCGCAGCAGGCGCGAGGTCTTCTGGCACTGGCAATGATAGGGGTCGCCCTCCAGCAGATAGCGTTTCGGCATGCCGTGATAGCTGGCGACCAGCTTGCGGGGCTGGCGGCCGCCCAAGGCACGCTCGACCGAGCCGGCCAGCGCCGCGATATAGTCCGGCCGGTCGAAATAGGGCGGCACGGTGCGCGAGGCCGGCTGCCATTTCTGCGCCATCAGCGCCCGGAAGAACTGGTCGTTCGCCGTCGCCGTCGTCGCCCCCGCATATTGCGGATAAAGCGGGAAGAACAGGATGCGGTCGCAGCCCGCCTTGACCATGCGTTCGACCACGTCGGGGGTCGAGGGATTGCCGTAGCGCATGCAGAAATCGACCATCACCCGGTCGCCCCACAGCGCCGCCACCCGGTCCCGCAGCGCCGCCACCTGTTCCTTGGTGATGGTCATCAGCGGGCTTTCATTCGCCTCGTTGTTCCAGATGGTCTTGTAGTTCGCCCCCGAGGTGAAGGGCCGCTTGGTCAGGATGACGGTCTGCAGCAGCGGCTGCCATTTCCAGGCCGGGTAGTCGATCACCCGCTTGTCCGACAGGAACTCGGACAGATAGCGCCGCATCGACCAGTAATCGGTCGCGTCGGGCGTGCCCAGATTGGCGATCAGCACGCCGATCTTGCGGGCGGGAATCGGAGGGTGGCTGGCGGGGGCGTGCGCGGCAAGGGTCATTCGGGCTTTCTCGTGTGGGCCAGGGCTTCGGCAAGCGGCATCCTGGCCGAGCCCGGGCGAAGCGGTTTCTGCTGGCTGGCATCGGGCGCCCATCCGGTCAGGAAGACCAGGTCGAAGGTCGCCCGGATGCGCGTGCCGTCCTGCGGGTCGGGATGGGTTTCGGCATAAAGCGCGGCGGCGCGCAACAGGACATCTCGTCGCGTCGGGCGGCGCAGCCGGCCAGCCAGCGCGTTGCCCTCGCCCATGGCGCGCAGGTCGCGGGCCAGATGGAACAGGCTGCGATAGCTGGCGAACTGGGTGATCTGGTCGGCGACCGGCAGCGCCAGCCCGGCGCGCGGCAGCAGCCCGCCCAGGTCGCGGATCTCGCCCATGGGCAGGACGCGGGGCGACAGGCCGCCGGCGACCTCGGCCTCGGCGCGGGTCAGCGCCTCGCGCAGCTCGGAGAGGCTGCGCCCGCCGGGACAGGCGGCGATCAGCAGGCCGTCGGGGCGCAGCGCGCGGGCGGCCTGCGCAAGCTGGCCGACCGGGTCCTCGGCCCAGTGCAGCGCCATGGCGTGGATCACCAGGTCATGCGCGCCGGGTTGCAGGTCCAGCTGGGGCGCGTCGGCGACGATCTTCGCGCCGGGCATGGCCTCGCGCCAGAACTCCGGCAGGCCGGTCACCACGGCGACGTCGCTAAACCTTCTGTTAACCTCCGCCAGCCTATCCTGGATCTCGTCGGCGACAATTCGATGCAGGAAATCCACCGGCCCAAGGCGCAGGGCGCGGCGGCGGTTCCGCTCGAGCGCGCCGCGGTCGGTAAGGCTGGGAACGGGGGTGGAACGGTCGGGCATCATGGGGGCAGAACATAGGGGGCTTCGCGGCCTGATGAAAGGCGCATTGCGGTTGGTCTACCCGCCGCAATGCCTGTGTTGCGGCGCGCCGGTGGCCGAGGAGGGCGGGCTTTGCCCCGCCTGCTGGCGCGAGGCGGAATTCATCCAGGGCACCTGCTGCGGGCGCTGCGGGGTGCCGCTGCCCGGCGACGGGCTGGAGGATGCGGCCGATGAGGCGGCGGGGCTGCTGGTCTGCGACGACTGCCTGCGCATCCAGCGGCCCTGGCTGCGCGGCCGCGCGGCGCTGGCCTATCGCGGCACCGGACGCCAGCTGGCGCTGATGCTGAAGCATGGCGACCGGCTGGACCTGGCGCCCGCGCTGGGGGACTGGGTGGCGCGGGCGGCGCAGCCGCTGCTGCGTCCGGGCATGGTGGTGGTGCCGGTGCCGGTGCATCTGCGCCGGCTGCTGCGGCGGAAATACAACCAGGCCGAGATGCTGGCCCGGCACGTGGCGCGGGCGCATGGGCTGGCGCATCTGCCCGGGGGCCTGCGGCGGCTGCGGCACACGCCGATGCAGGACCACGGCAGCGTCGGCGACCGGTTCGCGAATGTCGCGGGCGCCATCGCCGTGCCGGCGCGCATGGCTTCGCGCCTGCAGGGCCGCGCGGTGCTGCTGGTCGACGACGTGATGGCCTCGGGGGCGACCATGGCGGCGGCGGCCGAGGCGCTGCGGACCGCCGGGGCCGGGCCGATCTCGGTGGTGGTTCTGGCGCGGGCGGTCAAGGATGCATAGATAAGGGCCGAACAATGACTGCCGGGACGCGCTTATGGCCAAGGTCGAGATCTATACCACCCCCACCTGCCCCTATTGCATTGCCGCCAAATCGCTGCTGCGCAAGAAGGGCGTCGCCTATGAGGAAACCGATGTCAGCCGCGATCCGCAGCTGCGCGGCGCCATGACCCAGCGCGCCGGCGGCCGGCGCACCGTGCCGCAGATCTTCATCGACGGCCGCCATGTCGGCGGCAGCGACGACCTGCATGCGCTGGACTATCAGGGCAAGCTCGACGGGCTGCTGGGCCTGACGGCATGAGCGAGGCGCTGCGGGCGGCGCTGGTGCAGCTCAGCGTCTCGGACGATCCAGCGCGCAACCTGCCGGTCACGCGGGCCCTGGTCCGCGAGGCGGCGCAGGGCGGCGCCGGCTGGGTGCTGACGCCCGAGGCCACCAACCTGCTGGGCGCCGGCCGCGAATTGCAGGAGCGCATCCTGCATGTCGAGGCCGAGGACCCGACCCTGGCCGCCCTGCGCGAGGATGCGCGCGACCTGGGGATCTGGCTGCTGATCGGCTCGCTGTCGCTGAAGACCGGCGATCCGGCCGAGACGCGCTTTGCCAATCGCAGCTTCCTGATCGCGCCGGACGGCAGCATCCGCGCGCGCTACGACAAGCTGCACATGTTCGACGTGACGGTGTCGGACAGCGAATCCTATCGCGAATCCGCGGCCTTCCGCCCCGGCCGCCAGGCCGTGCTGGCCGAAGGGCCGCTGCCGGTCGGCATGACGGTCTGCTACGACCTGCGCTTTCCGCAGCTCTACCGGGCGCTGGCCAAGGCCGGGGCCGAGGTGCTGACCGTCCCCGCCGCCTTCAACGACACCACCGGCGCCGCGCATTGGGAGGTGCTGTTGCGCGCCCGCGCCATCGAGACCGGCTGCATCGTGCTGGCCCCGGCGCAATGCGGCAGCCATGCGACGCATTTCGACCCCGGGCGCCGGGTCCGCCGCAGCCATGGCCATTCCCTTGCGGTCGGTCCCTGGGGCGAGGTGCTGGCCGACGGCGGCAGCGAGCCCGGCGTCACCTTCGTCACGCTTGACCGCGAGGCCGTTCTCGGGGCACGGTCCCGCATCCCATCGCTCACGCATGACCGAGACTTCGCCGGCCCATGACCGACAAGACCCCATGATCGACAAGACCCATGACAACCCGGCAGGGCATGCCGACATCTCGGCCGATGCCCTTGCGGCCAGCCTGTTTTCCGAGGTGTTCATCGCCGACCAGCTGGCGCGCGACCTGATCGGCAAGGCGCTGCCCAAGGGCATGCAGATCTCGCATTTCTCGGTGCTGAACCTGCTGGCGCATCTGAATGTCGAGCGCACGCCCGCCGAGCTGGCCGAGGCCTTCCATGTCACCCGCGGGGCGATGACCAACACGCTGTCGCGGCTGGAATGGGCCGGGCATATCCACATCCGCCCGGACTGGGACGATGCGCGGCGCAAGTTCGTGGCGATCAGCCCGGCGGGCCGGGCGGCGCGGGACGCGGCGCTGGCGGCCTTCATGCCGCGAATCGCCGATGTGGTGCGCGATGTCGGCGCCGACCGGGTGCGCGCGGCGCTGCCGGTGCTGCGCATGCTGCGCAAGCAGCTGGAAGAGACGTTGCGTCACGAATCGCGCGGCGGGCGCTGAGGGGCGCCGGTCGCCCGAGTATTTGGGAAACGGTGAAAGCCGGCTGTGGCCCGCCCCGCCGCTCCGTGGCGGTCGGGTATTTGCGGAACGAAGAAGCTCAGGCGTCGCGCAGGGCGGTCATCGCGTAATTGACCGACAGGTCGCGATGCGACAGCGACCAGCTCCAGCCCAGCGGGTTGAAGACCATGCCGCAGCGGTCGACGACGCGCAGCCCCGCCGCCTCGGTCATCCGCGCCAGTTCGTCGGGGGTGATGAAGCGGCGCCAGTCATGCGTCCCCTTGGGCAGCCAGCGCATGACCCATTCCGCCCCGACGATGGCGGCGGCGAAGCTGCGCGCCGTGCGGTTCAGCGTCGAGGCGATCAGCATGCCGCCCGGCGCCACCAGGTCGCGGCAGGTGGCGATGAACTGCGCCGGGTCGGCGACGTGCTCGACGATCTCCAGCGCCATGACCACGTCGAAGCGGCGCCCCTCGGCCGCCAGCGCCTCGGCCGTGGTGGCGCGGTAGTCGATGGCAAGGCCCTGTTCCGCGGCATGCAGGCCGGCAATGGCGATGTTGCCCTCGGCCGCGTCGGCGCCGGTCACGGTTGCGCCCAGCCGGGCCATCGGCTCGGCCATCAGCCCGCCGCCGCAGCCGATGTCGAGCAGCGTCAGCCCCTCGAAGGGCCGGGGCGCGGCCAGGTCGCGGCCGAACTGCGCCGCGACCTGGGCGGTGACATAGTCCAGCCGCGTCGGGTTCAGCATGTGCAGCGGCTTGAACTTGCCGTTCGGATCCCACCATTCCCGCGCCATGGCCTGGAACTTGGCGACCTCGGCCGGGTCGATGCTGCTGGGGGCCGGGCTGGCGGGGGCTGGTCTTTCGGTCATCTGGCCGTCCTTCATGTGGCGGGCGCGCGCGAGGCGCTATATAGTGGTGCCATGGACAGATTGGCAGGGCAAATCGGCGGCACGCCGTCGCATGGCAGGCTGCATCCGATGGTCGAGCCCTTCGACCGCCGGATGATCGTGGTCGGCGACGGCCACATGCTGCATGTCGAGCAGAGCGGCAATCCCGACGGCGTGCCGGTGATCGTCCTGCATGGCGGACCCGGAGGGGGGTGCAGCCCCTTCATGCGGCGCTTCTTCGACCCGGCGCATTACCGCGCGGTGCTGTTCGACCAGCGCGGCTGCGGCCGCTCGCTGCCCCATGCCGCGGTGGCGGCGAACACCACCCAGCACCTGATCGCCGATATCGAGGTGATCCGCCGCGAGCTGGGGATCGAGCGCGCCATCCTGTTCGGCGGCAGCTGGGGCGCCACGCTGGCGCTGGCCTATGCCCAGGCGCATCCCGACCCGGTGGTGGCGCTGGTGCTGCGCGGCGTGTTCCTGGGCCGGCGGGCCGAGCTGGACTGGTTCTATGGCGGCGGCGTCGCGCGCTTCTTTCCCGACCGCTGGGCCGAATTCCAGGCGCCGATTCCCGAGGCCGAACGCGACGACATGATCGCCGCCTATCACCGGCGGCTGTTCAGCGGCGACCGCGGACGGGAGATCCGCTATGCCCTGCCCTGGCTGGTCTGGGAAAACGCCCTGGCGGGGCTGGAGATCAACGGGCCGGGCCATGCGCCGCCCGACTATGCCCGCACCTTTGCCCGTCTGGAGAATCACTATTTCGCCCATGACTGCTTCCTGGCCGAGGGCCAGCTTCTGCGCGACCGCCACCGCATCGAGCACATCCCGGCCGTGATCGTGCAGGGCCGCTACGACATGGTCTGCCCGCCCCGCACCGCCTGGGAGCTGGCCGAGGGCTGGGCCAAGGCCGACCTGCGGCTGGTCCCCGCCTCGGGCCATGCGCTGAGCGAACCGCGAATCGCTGCGGAACTGGTGCGGGTGATGGATTGTTTCCGGGATGCGGCGCGATAGGGCGCGCCGCCTTTTTGGGCGGGGTGCGGCGTGACGTTCCTGTTCTTCCTGATCGCTTGCGGCGCGGCGGCCGCGACCGGCCTGATCTTCCCGCCCGGCGGCTGGTATGACGGGCTGCGCAAGCCGGATTTCACTCCGCCCCGCTGGGCGTTTCCGGTGGCCTGGACCACGCTTTACCTGCTGCTGGCCTGGGTGGGCGCGCGGCTGGCCGGCCTGCCCGGCGCCGGGCCCGCTCTGGCGCTGTGGGCGGCACAGATCGCGCTGAATACCCTGTGGACGCCGGTGTTCTTCGGCGCGCGCCGGCCGGGCGCGGCCATGGCGGTGCTGGCGATCCTGTGGCTGGTGGTCGCGGCGCTGCTGGTCGCGGCCTTCCGGCTGGACCTGCTGGCCGGCGTGCTTCTGCTGCCCTATCTGGCCTGGCTGACCCTGGCCGGGGCGCTGAATTTCCGCATCTGGCGGGACAATCCGGCGCCGCGATGAGGGCCCCGCCGGTTTTCCTTGCAATCCCGCGCGCCGCGCCCTATATGCGGCTCAACAGCGGCGCAGGCGTCCACACCCTGCCCACCGGGAAGACGCACGGGCCGCCTCGGCCCGTTTTTTGTATTTGGGGTATCACGAATGACCGACCTCATCGCCAAGACCGCCATCGACCGGCGCCTGGCCGAGATCATCGCCCCGGTCATCGAGGATCTGGGTTTCGAGCTGGTGCGCATCCGCCTGCAGGGCGGCAAGACCGCCACGCTGCAGATCATGGCCGACCGGCCGGAAGGCGGCATCAATGTCGACGACTGCGCCGATATCTCGACCGCCGTCAGCGCGATCCTCGATGTCGAGGACCCGCTGGAGGACGCCTATCATCTGGAGGTCTCCAGCCCCGGCATCGACCGGCCGCTGACCCGGCTGAAGGATTTCGAGACCTTCGAGGGCTATGAGGCGCGGCTGGAGACCAACCAGCCCATCGACGGCCGCAAGCGGTTCAAGGGCGTGCTGGCGGGCGTCGAGAAGGGCGAGGGCGGCGACGAGGTGCTGCTGAACATCGAGGAAGGCGGCGAGGTCCAGACCATCGGGCTGAACTTCGACTGGCTTTCCGATGCGAAGCTGGTCCTGACCGACGAGCTGATCGCCGAGATGCTGCGACAGAAAAAGGACGCGGGCGTGCAGATCGACAATCTGGACGAGACCGCCTTTGACGAGATCGAAACGGAAGCCGGCGAAAACAACGCCGCCGCGAAGGAGTGAGGAATGGCCATCACCTCTGCCAACCAGCTTGAACTGCTGCAAACCGCCGAGGCCGTTGCACGGGAAAAGATGATCGACCCCGATCTGGTGATCGAGGCGATGGAGGACAGCCTGGCCCGCGCCGCGAAGTCGCGCTACGGCTCGGAAATGGACATTCGCGTCCATATCGACCGCAAGACCGGCAATGCCACCTTCACCCGCGCCCGCACCGTGGTCGAGGATGACGCGGTCGAGAACTACCAGGCGCAATTCACCGCCGACCAGGCCCGCGCCTATTTCGAGCCCTCGAAGGACGGCCGCGCCCATTGGCTGCGCGACGGCCAGCTGCTGACCGATTTCTCGGGCAAGCCGCAGCCGGGCGACGTGTTCCAGGAGCAGGTGCCGCCGGTCGACCTGGGCCGCATCGCCGCGCAATCGGCCAAGCAGGTGATCCTGCAGCGCGTCCGCGAGGCCGAGCGCGACCGCCAATACGAGGAATTCAAGGACCGCGCCGGCACCATCATCAACGGTGTCGTCAAGCGCGAGGAATACGGCAACATCATCGTGGACGTCGGCCGGGGCGAGGCCATCCTGCGCCGCAACGAGAAGATCGGCCGCGAAAGCTATCGCCCGAACGACCGCATCCGCGCCTATGTCAAGGACGTGCGCCGCGAGGCCCGCGGCCCGCAGATCTTCCTGTCGCGCACCGATCCGCAGTTCATGGCCGAGCTGTTCAAGATGGAAGTGCCGGAAATCTATGACGGCGTCATCGAGATCAAGGCCGTGGCCCGCGACCCGGGCTCGCGCGCCAAGATCGCCGTGATCAGCTACGACAACTCGATCGACCCGGTCGGCGCCTGCGTCGGCATGCGCGGCAGTCGCGTGCAGGCCGTGGTGGGCGAGCTGCAGGGCGAAAAGATCGACATCATCCCGTGGTCCGAGGATCAGGCGACCTTCCTCGTGAACGCGCTGCAGCCGGCCGAGGTGGCGAAGGTCGTCTTCGACGAGGACGCCACCCGCATCGAGGTGGTGGTGCCGGACGAGCAGCTGTCGCTGGCCATCGGCCGGCGCGGCCAGAACGTGCGGCTGGCAAGCCAGCTGACGGGCCTCGACATCGACATCCTCACCGAAGAGGAAGAGTCGAAGCGCCGCCAGGCCGAATTCAACGCCCGCACCAAGCTGTTCATGGACACGCTGGACCTGGACGAGTTCTTCGCCCAGCTGCTGGTCGCCGAGGGCTTCACCAACCTCGAAGAAGTGGCCTATGTCGATCTGGACGAGCTTCTGTCCATCGAGGGCGTGGACGAAGGCACCGCCGAAGAGCTGCAGACCCGCGCCCGCGAGCATCTGGAAGCCGCGAACAAGGCCGCGCTGGAGAATGCCCGCGCCCTTGGCGTCGAGGACAGCCTGATCGAGTTCGAGGGCCTGACCCCGCAGATGGTCGAGGCGCTGGCCAAGGACGGCGTCAAGACGCTGGAGGATTTCGCCACTTGTGCCGACTGGGAACTGGCCGGCGGCTGGACCACGCAGAACGGCCAGCGCGTCAAGGATGACGGCATCCTGGAACCCTTCGACGTCTCGCTTGAAGAGGCGCAGAACCTGGTGATGACCGCCCGGGTCATGCTGGGCTGGGTCGATCCGACCGAGCTCGAATCGGCCGGCGAGGCCGAGGCCGGCGACGAACAGGAGGCCGGGGTGTAACGCCCCGGGAGCCGGATGACACGCGGGGGCCGTATCAAGGACCGCGAGACGCCCGAACGGCGCTGCATCGTCACGGGCGAGGTCCAGCCGAAGGCTGGGCTGATCCGCTTTGTCGCGGGCCCCGATGGCGAGGTGGTGCCGGATCTGGGCGAGAAGCTGCCCGGACGCGGCTTCTGGGTGGTGGCCGACCGGCAGGCGCTGGACAAGGCGGCCGCCAAGGGCTTGTTTTCGCGAGGCGCCAGGGCGCGGGTGACCGCCCCGCCCGAGCTGCTGGCGATGATCGAATCCGGGCTGGCGCGGCGGGTGACGGACACGCTGTCGCTGGCGCGCAAGGCCGGGCTGGCGGTCGCCGGCTTCGAAAAGGTCAAGGACTGGCTGGCCGCCGGCAAGGCCAAGGTGCTTCTGCAGGCCAGCGACGGATCGGAACGCGGCAAAGGCAAGCTCTGGACCCCGCCCGGGGGCCGGTGGTTCGGCTGCATGACCGCATCAGAATTGGGTTTGTCCTTTGGGCGCGATCATGTCATACACAGCGCGCTTGCGCCGGGGGGCCTGACCGACAAATTGATCAGGGACGCGAGCAGACTGACGGGTCTGCGCGAGCATGACGGCGGCAATGCGGCTGCCGGGAAGGAATGAAGATCGGATGAGCGATACTGACGGAAAGAAACCCCTGGGTCTTGGTGGCGGCCGTTCGGGCCATGTGAAGCAAAGCTTCAGCCACGGCCGGACCCATAACGTGGTCGTGGAGACCAAGCGCAAGCGCGTGGTCGTGCCCGGCAAGACCGGCGCGGCGGCCGGCGGCGGACGCTCCGGCTCGCCCTCGGCCGTGTCGGGCGACCCGTCGAAGCGTCCCGCCGGCATCTCGGATGCCGAGATGGAGCGGCGCATGGCCGCCCTGCGCGCCGCCAAGGCCCGCGAGGTCGAGGAAGCCGCGCAGCGCGTCGCCGAGGAAAAGGCCCGCGAGGAAGAACGCGAACGCCGCCGCCTTGAGCTGGAAGCCAAGGAGCGCGAGGAGCGCGAGCGCGAGGAAGCCCTGCGGCTGAAGGCCGAGGAGGACGAGCGCCGCGCCCGCGAAGCCGAGCTGCGCGAGAAGAAGAAGGCCGAGATCGCCAAGCCCAAGGCGGATGCGCGCCCGGCCACCCCGGCCGACCGCGCCGCCGCCGAAGCCGCCGCAGCGCGCGCCGAGACCAAGGGCGTCAGCGCCACCACGCCGCGCAAGACCGACCGCGACCGCGACACCCGCGGCCCGGCCGACGACCGCGACAGCCGCAACAAGAGCCGCGACGACAGCCGCCGCACCGGCAAGCTGTCGCTGAGCCAGGCGCTGGACGGCGAGGGCGGGCGGCAGCGTTCGCTGGCCGCGATGAAGCGCAAGCAGGAAAAAGCCCGGCAGAAGGCCATGGGCGGCAGCCAGCGCGCCGAAAAGCAGGTGCGCGACGTGCAGTTGCCGGAAACCATCCTGGTGTCCGAACTGGCGAACCGCATGGCCGAGCGCACCCCCGATGTCATCAAGTCGCTGATGCGCATGGGCATGATGGTCACCGCCAACCAGGCGGTCGATGCCGACACCGCCGAGCTGGTGATCGACGAATTCGGCCACCGCGCTGTCCGGGTCTCGGATGCCGACGTCGAGCAGGTCATCGACCAGGTCGAGGACAAGCCCGAGGATCTGAAGCCGCGCGCGCCGATCATCACCATCATGGGCCATGTCGACCACGGCAAGACCTCGCTGCTGGACGCCATCCGCCACGCCAATGTCGTGGCGGGCGAGGCCGGCGGCATCACCCAGCATATCGGCGCCTATCAGGTGAAGGCGTCGAACGGGGCGGTGCTGACCTTCCTCGACACGCCCGGCCACGCGGCCTTCACCTCGATGCGGGCCCGCGGCGCGCAGGTGACGGATATCGTCGTTCTGGTGGTCGCGGCCGATGACGCGGTGATGCCGCAGACGGTCGAGGCGATCAACCACGCCAAGGCCGCCAAGGTGCCGATGATCGTGGCGATCAACAAGATCGACAAGCCGGATGCCAATCCGCAGAAGGTCCGCACCGACCTGCTGCAGCACGAGGTCGTCGTCGAGGCGATGTCGGGCGACGTGCAGGATGTCGAGGTCTCGGCCAAGACCGGCCAGGGCCTGGACGCGCTGCTTGAGGCCATCGCCCTGCAGGCCGAGATCCTGGAGCTGAAGGCCAATCCCGACCGCCCGGCTTCGGGCGCGGTGATCGAGGCCAAGCTGGACGTGGGCCGCGGCCCGGTCGCGACGGTTCTGGTGCAGAACGGCACGCTGAAGCGCGGCGACATCTTTGTCGTCGGCGAACAGTGGGGCAAGGTCCGCGCCCTGATCAACGATAAGGGCGACCGCATCGACGCCGCCGGCCCCTCGGTCCCGGTCGAGGTGCTGGGCCTGAACGGCACGCCCGAGGCCGGCGACGTGCTGAACGTGGTCGAGACCGAGGCGCAGGCGCGCGAGATCGCGGATTACCGCATCCAGGCCGCCAAGGACAAACGCGCCGCCGCCGGTGCCGCGATCACGCTGGACCAGATGCTGGCCAAGGCCAAGGCCGACGAGAACGTCGCCGAGCTGCCAGTGGTCATCAAGGCCGACGTGCAGGGCTCGGCCGAGGCGATCGTCCAGGCGCTGGAAAAGATCGGCAACGACGAGGTGCGCGTCCGCGTGCTGCATTACGGCGTCGGCGCGATCACCGAATCGGATGTCGGCCTGGCCGAGGCCAGCCAGGCGCCGGTCATCGGCTTCAACGTCCGGGCCAATGCTCCGGCGCGGAACGCCGCGAACCAGAAGGGCGTCGAGATCCGCTATTACTCGATCATCTACGACCTGGTGGACGACATCAAGGCGGCGGCCTCGGGCCTGCTTTCCGCCGAGGTGCGCGAGAACTTCATCGGCTATGCCGAGATCAAGGAAGTCTTCCGCGTCTCGGGCGTCGGCAATGTCGCCGGCTGCCTGGTGACCGAGGGCGTGGCGCGGCGCTCGGCCGGCGTGCGCCTGCTGCGCGACAACGTGGTGATCCACGAAGGCACGCTGAAGACGCTCAAGCGCTTCAAGGACGAGGTCAAGGAAGTGCAGTCCGGCCAGGAATGCGGCATGGCCTTCGAGAACTACGACGACATCCGCAAGGGCGACGTCATCGAGATCTTCGAGCGCGAGGAAGTGCAGCGCCAGCTGTGATCCGGGAACCGAATGGCATGAGGGGCGGGCCTGCAGGTCCGCCCTTTCCATGTCCGGCGCCCGGCGATTCCTTTACAGAACTGTAAAAGACGCCCCTGCCCCGCCGGCATGGGCGCCGCTGCCGGGCCCCTGGAAGCCTCGGCCGCCTGGCCGCTTTCCATTCGCCGAATGCTCGCGCCGGTGGCGCGCGGCCCATGGTCCGGCAAGAAGAAACGGGACCCCGAAGGACCCCGTTTCCGTAAGCATGGGCACGTTTCTGCTGCGTCAGGACAGGACGGGCTTGCCCTCATAGGTTTTGCTGCCTACTCGGACCACGATGTTCCCGTTCGCCTGCTGCCGTTCAAAGATACCTTGGACAGAAATACAGCTGCCGATCGTGATCGTGCGAATCATGTCCGATCTCCTCCTCCTACAGGATTTCAGAATTGTCGCAAAATCGTTAAATGTTAACTAAGAATGTCCAAAGCTACGGCAAAATGATGATGATGCCGCGCCCGGCGTGACGGATATGTCTCATAGCCAGTCGCGCAGGATGGGCAGCAGCGGCAGGTCTGCCGGCGGCATCGGATATTTGTCCAATTCCCGGGCCCGGGCCCAGGCCAGATTCTGCCCTTCCCGGGGCATCGGCACGCCCTGCCAGCGCCGGCAGGCGAACAGCGGCATCAGCAGGTGGAAATCGTCATAGGCGTGGCTGGCGAAGGTCAGCGGCGCCAGGCAGGAATGCCAGGTCTCGATGCCCAGTTCCTCGTGCAGCTCGCGGATCAGCGCGGCCTCGGGGGTCTCGCCCGGCTCGACCTTGCCGCCGGGAAACTCCCACAGGCCCGCGAGGGACTTGCCCTCGGGGCGCTGCGCCAGAAGCACGCGGCCGTCCGCGTCGATCAGCGCGACGGCCGCGACAAGCACCATCTTCATGAGCGGTAATCGGCGTTGATGTCGATATAGCCATGCGTCAGGTCGCAGGTCCAGACCGTGCGCCTGCCCCTGCCCAGCCCCAGGTCGACGCCGATCACCAGATGGTCGCGCTTCATATAGGCGCTGGCAGCGGCTTCGTCATAGCCCGGCGCGCGCCAGCCGTTCTCGGCCAGCACCATGTCGCCGAAGCGGATGGTCAGCCGGTCGCGGTCGGCCTCGGCCCCGGACTTGCCGACGGCCATGACCACGCGGCCCCAGTTCGCATCCTCGCCGGCGATGGCGGTCTTGACCAGCGGCGAATTGGCGATGGCCATGGCGACGCGATGGGCATCGGCATCGCTGACCGCGCCCGTCACCTGCACCTCGACGAATTTCGTCGCTCCTTCGCCGTCCCGGACCACCTGCTGCGCCAGGTCCAGCATGACCTGGGTCAGCGCCTTGCCGAAGGCCCGCGCCGGGGCCGAGCGCAGGTCGGTGATCGGCGCGGCCTTCGACTTGCCGGTCGCCGCCAGGATCAGCGCGTCCGAGGTCGAGGTGTCGCTGTCCACGGTGATGGCGTTGAAGGTCTCATCCAGCCGCGCCGACAGCATGCGCTGCAGCAGCGCGGGCGCGATCTTCGCATCGGTGAAGACATAGACCAGCATCGTCGCCATGTCGGGCGCGATCATGCCCGAGCCCTTGGCGATGCCGGTGATGTTGATGGTGCCGCCATCGCCTTCGAAACTGGCCGCCGCGCCTTTCGGGAAGGTGTCGGTGGTCATGATGGCCCGCGCCGCGCCGGCCGCGCCGGCCGCGTCCAGGTTGGCGGCGAGATCGCCGATCACGGCGGTGATGCGATCGGCCGGCAGCGGCTCGCCGATCACCCCGGTCGAGGACGAGAAGACCCGCTCGCGCGGCACGCCCAGCGCCTTGGCGACGCCGCCGGTCACGGCATCCACCGCCTCTTGCCCGTTCCGGCCGGTGAAGGCATTGGCGTTGCCCGAGTTCACGATGATCGCCGCGCCCTTGCCGGTGTCCTGCTTCAGCGCCAGCTTGGCCTGGCAGTCCAGCACGCTGGCGGCGCGGGTCGAGGACTTGGTGAAGGCGCCGGCGATGGCAGTGCCCGGCGCCAGCCGCACCAGCATGACATCGGTACGGCCCTGGTATTTCACCCCCGCCGCGCCCGAGGCGAATTCGGCGCCCTCGATCACCGGCAGGTCGGGAAAGCGCGCCGGAGCCAGCGGCGAGACCGGGTTCTGGGGCTTGGCCTTGGCCACGGCCTCCACCGCCGCCTCGGCCCGCGCCTCCAGGCTGGCGGCGGCTTCCTTCAGCGCGGCCTTCAGCTTCTTCAGCCGCTTCTTCGCCGTCTTCAGCTTTTCGGCATCGGAGGGCTTGCTCTTCTTGTCGTCCGATTTCGCCATGTCACTCCCCCAGGATATCGGTCTTGTTCAGCAGGTCGGGGGCCAGCCCCTCGGTCTTTTCGACCTTGGCGTCGGACACGCGTTGCTCGATCTCGGCCTGCACCTTGTCGCGGCGCACCTGCATGGCCAGTTGCTCCTTGATCTCGTCAAAGGCCGGGGGCGTGACCTCGCGCGTGTCGTTCAGCTTGATGACATGCCAGCCGAACTGGGTCTCGACGGGCTCCGAGACCTGGCCCTTGTCCAGCGCCTTCACGGCATCGGCAAAGGGCTCGACCATCTGCTCGGGCTGGAACCAGCCCAGGTCGCCCTTGTTCGGGCCGGAATTGTCGGTCGATTTCTGCTCGGCCAGCGTGCCGAAATCGGCGCCGTCCTGCAACTCCTTGGCGATGGCATCGGCCTCTTCCCTGGTCTTCACCAGGATATGGGCGGCATTGTATTCGATCTTGGGCTCGGTCTGGCCGCCGAAGGCCTGGTCATAGGCGGCTTTCAACTCGGCCTCGCTCGGCTCGGCGCTCGCGACCTTTTCCAGGACCGAGCCGGCCAGATAGGCGCGCTTCTCGATCTCCAGCGCCACGGCGTCGCGCTTGCTCAGCGGCTCGGCGGCCTGCGCCACGGCGGTCTGGCGGATCATCTGGTCCAGCATCAGGTCCCACAGCGCCGCATCCGGCAGGCCCTGCGTGGTCTGCGCGTCCAGCCCCTGCCGCATGGCGATCATCTGGCCCAGCGTGATCGACTCGCCGTTGACGGTGGCGACCACGGTATCGGCGTCCTGCGCCAGGCCGGGCATGGCCGATACGGCCCCCGAGAGCAGCACGGAGACGGCAAGAAGCGGTTTCAGCATAGGTTTCCCCTTCGTGGGACGGCGCGTCCACGCAGAGGTGAACGGGCGCAAGCGTTGACAGTGGGCCGGCCGGGGCATACATCCGGCGCAACCGAAAATGCGCGCCCGTCGCCGTTTTTCCGGCCCAAGTGATAGGGCAAGGCGAATGGTGCCGGCAAGTGGGCGGAACGTCCCGCGCACCCCCAGATACGCGATTTTGAAGGTTCATATGCTCGGCATCGGAAACTTGGCGAAACTGGTCTTTGGCACGCCCAACGACCGCAAGGTGAAATCGGTCCGCCCGCTGGTGGCCCAGATCAACGCGCTGGAGGAACAGTTCCGCGCCCTCTCCGATGCGGACCTGATCGGCAAGACCCGCGAGTTGCAGGGCCGCGCGCAAGCGGGCGAGGATCTGGACAAGCTTCTGCCCGAGGCCTTCGCCAATTGCCGCGAGGCGGCGCGCCGCGCGCTTGGCCTGCGCGCCTTCGACACCCAGCTGATGGGCGGCATCTTCCTGCACCAGGGCAATATCGCCGAGATGAAGACCGGCGAGGGCAAGACCCTGGTCGCGACCTTCCCGGCCTATCTGAACGCGCTGGCGGGCAAGGGCGTGCATGTCGTCACCGTCAACGACTACCTGGCCAAGCGCGACGCGCATTGGATGGGCAAGGTCTTTGCCCAGCTGGGCATGACCACCGGTGTGGTCTATCCTTTCCAGGAGGACGCCGAGAAGCGCGAGGCCTACCGGGCCGACGTGACCTATGCCACCAATAACGAGCTGGGCTTCGACTACCTGCGCGACAACATGAAGGGCTCGATCGAGCAGATGACCCAGCGCGGGCATTTCTTCGCCATCGTCGACGAGGTCGACTCGATCCTGATCGACGAGGCGCGGACGCCGCTGATCATCTCGGGCCCCTCGCAGGACCGCAGCGAGCTCTACAAGACGCTCGACGCCTTCATGCCCGAACTCGCGCCCGAGCATTACAAGCTGGACGAAAAGGCCCGCAACGCCACCTTTACCGAGGAAGGCAACGAGTTCCTGGAAAAGCGCCTGCAGGCGGCGGGCGTGCTGCCCGAGGGCCAGACGCTTTACGACCCCGAATCGACCACCATCGTCCACCACGCCAACCAGGCGATGCGGGCGCACAAGCTGTTCATGCGCGACCAGCACTATATCGTGCGCGACGACGAGGTGGTGCTGATCGACGAATTCACCGGCCGGATGATGAAGGGCCGCCGGCTGTCGGACGGGTTGCACCAGGCCATCGAGGCGAAAGAGGGCGTGGCGATCCAGCCCGAGAACGTGACGCTGGCCTCGGTCACCTTCCAGAACTATTTCCGGCTCTACGACAAGCTGTCGGGCATGACCGGCACCGCGGCCACCGAGGCCGAGGAATTCGCCGAGATCTACAAGCTGGGTGTGGTCGAGGTGCCCACGAACCGCCCGGTGCAGCGCATCGACGAACACGACCGCGTCTATCGCACCGCGGCCGAGAAATACGCCGCGGTGATCGAGGCGATCAAGGAAGCCCATGCCAAGGGCCAGCCGATCCTGGTCGGCACGACCTCGATCGAAAAATCCGAGATGCTGTCGCAGATGCTGACCAAGGAAGGCATCCCGCACAACGTGCTGAACGCCCGCCAGCACGAGCAGGAGGCGAAGATCGTCGCCGATGCCGGCAAGCTGGGCGCCGTGACCATCGCCACCAACATGGCCGGCCGCGGCACCGACATCCAGCTGGGCGGCAATGTCGAGATGAAGGTGATGGAGGCGCTGGCCGCCGACCCCGAGGCCCATCCCGACGAGCTGCGCGCCCAGATCGAGGCCGAGCACGCCGCCGAGAAACAGGCGGTTCTGGACGCCGGCGGGCTGTTCGTGCTGGCGACCGAACGCCACGAAAGCCGCCGCATCGACAACCAGCTGCGCGGCCGCTCGGGCCGCCAGGGCGACCCCGGCCGCTCGCTGTTCTTCCTGTCGCTGGAAGACGACCTGATGCGGATCTTCGGCTCGGAACGGCTGGACAAGGTGCTGTCGACGCTGGGCATGAAGGATGGCGAGGCCATCGTCCACCCCTGGGTCAACAAGTCGCTGGAACGCGCCCAGGCCAAGGTCGAGGGCCGCAACTTCGACATCCGCAAGCAATTGCTGAAATTCGACGACGTGATGAACGACCAGCGCAAGGCGATCTTCAGCCAGCGCCTGGAAATCATGCATACCGACGAGGTCGGGGACATCGCCGCCGACATGCGCGCGCAGGTGATCGACGACCTGATCGACCAGCACCTGCCACCGCGCGCCTATGCCGAGCAATGGGACGTCCAGGGCCTGCACGACGCGGTGGTCGACAAGCTGAACATGGACCTGCCCATCGCCGATTGGGCAGCCGAGGACGGCGTGGACCAGGACGCGATCCGCGAACGCATCCAGCAGGCCACCGATACCTATATGGCGCAAAAGACCGAACAGTTCGGCCCCGAGAACATGCGCCAGATCGAAAAGCAGGTGCTGCTGCAGCAGATCGACAGCAAATGGCGCGAGCATCTGGTCACGCTGGAGCATCTGCGCTCGGTCGTGGGCTTCCGCGGCTATGCACAGCGCGACCCGCTGTCGGAATACAAGACCGAGGCCTTCCAGCTGTTCGAGACCATGCTGGACGGGCTGCGCTTCGACGTGACCCAGCAACTGGCCCGCATCCGGCCGCTGACCGATGCCGAGCGCGAGCAGATGCTGCGCGAATACCAGCAGCAGCAGGCGGCGACCGAGGCGCAGATGCATCCCGAACACGAGGAAGCCGAGGGCGGCGAGGTTTCGGGCCGGGTCGCCGGCTTCGACGAGACCGACCCCACGACCTGGGGCAACCCCTCGCGCAACGATCCCTGCCCCTGCGGCTCGGGCAAGAAGTTCAAGCACTGCCACGGCGCGCTGGCATGAACTGGGGGCCTTCGGGCCCCTTTTTCATGCGCCATGCGGATTGCGCACTCGGCAAATGGGTATTTGGAAAACAGAGAAGATCCGAGCGAGGCGGCTCGTGCTTCTCTGTTTTCCAAATACCCATTGCGGCCGCGAAAGCTGCGCGGAAGGTTCCTAGTCCGGCACCAGCATGTAGCCGGTTCCGCGCACGGTCTGCAGGTAGCGCGGCTCCTTGGGATCGGGCTCGATCTTGCGGCGCAGCCGGGTGATCTGCACGTCGATGGCGCGTTCGGAATTCTCACCCGGCTCCTCCGACGGGCTGCGGCCCAGATCCTCGATCAGCGCGCTGCGGCTGACCGGCTGGCGCGGCGTATCGGCCAGGCGCTTCAGCAGCGCCTGCTCGGTCCCGGTCAGGCGCAAGGGGGCGTCGCCCTGCCAAAGCTCGCCCTTGTCGGCGTCGTAGCGCAGGGGCCCCAGCGACAGGAACTTCGGCCCCTTGGGTTCGGCCGCCGGGATACGGCGCAGGATGGCGGCGATGCGCAAGAGCAGCTCGCGCGGCTCGAAGGGTTTCGGCAGGTAGTCGTCGGCGCCGCTTTCCAGCCCCTCGATGCGGTCGCCGGTCTCGCCCCTGGCGGTCAGCAGCAGGATCGGGGTGGTCATCTGCTTGCGCAGGTCGCGGGTCAGCGAGAACCCGTCCTCGCCCGGCATCATCACGTCGAGCACGATCAGGTCGAAATCCAGGCCCTCCAGCAGGCGCCGGGCATGGGCGGCGTCCCGCGCCGTGGTCACCAGGAAATCGTTGCGCATCAGGAAGCGGCGCAGCAGGCTGCGGATGCGCTCGTCGTCATCGACGACAAGGATATGGGCGGCGGGCTGCAGGTCGGCCGAGGTCATGCGTCGGGCAGCTGCTTCAGGGCGCGATACTGGCGCAGCGTCTCGCGGTCCATCATCGCCTCGAGCACCTGCCGGAAGCCCGCCACCGCCTGCGGTCCGGCGGCGCGATAGGCGGCGCGCATGCGGGCGCGCTGCGCCTCGGACAGCCGGCGCTCCAGCGCCGCGCCCTTTTCGGTCAGGTAGAGCTGCCGCTCGCGCCGGTCGCGGCGGCCGATGCGGCTTTCGACCAGCCCGTCCTCGATCAGCGTGCGCAGCACCCGGTTCAGCGACTGCTTGGTCACCCCCAGCACGTCCAGAAGCGCGGTCACCGTCAGCCCCGGCTCGCGGTTGATGAAATGGATCGCCCGGTGATGGGCGCGGCCGTAATCCAGCTCGGCCAGAATCAGGTCGGGATCGGCGGTGAAGGCGCGATAGGCAAAGAACATCGCCTCGATCCCGCGGCGAAGCTGATCGTCGGTAAGAAACAGCAGGTTCTCGCTTCCTGCCGCGGCGACGCCACCCTTGTTCTGCATGACCTCTCCGTAATGCATGGCCCTTATTACGTCAGACTTATTGACTTTCCAACCATGAATGGATAGCCCAGACCGCAAGTTGCGCAACTTTCTTTGCCAGACGCGGCAGACCAACGCAACATTCCGCAAACAGAACCGGCCGGAGGGAAAAATGGCGGGCGCATATGACGATCGTGACGGCAAGATCTGGATGGATGGCAAGCTTGTGGAGTGGCGCGATGCGAACATCCACATCCTGACCCATGCCCTGCACTATGCCAGCTCGGTGTTCGAGGGCGAGCGCTGCTACAGCGGCAAGATCTTCAAGGGACACGAGCATTCGCTGCGGCTGATCGAATCGGCCCGGCTGCTGGACATGCAGTCGCCCTATACCGCCGAGGAGATCGACGCCGCCAAGGAAGAGGTGCTCAACGCCAACGGCTTCAAGGACGCCTATGTCCGCGCGGTGATGTGGCGCGGCTCGGGCGAGGACATGGGGGTTTCCGCCCGCCGCAACCCGGTGCGCATGGCCGTCGCCGCCTGGGAATGGGGCAGTTATTACGGCGAGGCGAAATGGCAGGGCGCCAAGCTCGACATCGCCAAGTGGAAGCGGCCGAGCCCCGAGACCATCCCCACCGCCGCCAAGGCCGCCGGGCTTTACATGATCTGCACCATGTCCAAGCACGCCGCCGAGGAGAAGGGCTGCTCGGACGCGCTGTTCATGGACTGGGAGGGCTATGTCGCCGAGGCGACCGGCGCCAACATCTTCTTCGTCAAGGATGGCGAGGTGCACACGCCCCTGGCCGACCGCTTCCTGAACGGCATCACCCGGCAGACCGTCATCCAGATGCTGAAGGACAACGGCACCGCCGTGCATGAGCGCCGCATCAAGCCCGAGGAGCTGGCGGGCTTCCAGGAATGCTTCCTGACCGGCACCGCGGCCGAGGTCACCCCGGTCGGGCAGATCGGCGACTGGCATTTCCAGGTCGGCGACACCACCCGCAAGATCGCCGAGGATTACGAGCAGCTGGTCCGCAGCTGATCGCGGCCCCGGGCGAAGGACGGAATGAAAACCGGCCGGGCGGCAGCGCCCGGCCGGTTCCGCATTGGCGGGTCAGCGGTCAGACCCGATGGCCGCGCTCGATCCTGGCGAATTCGGCGGCCCGGCGATTCGCAGCCTCGCTGCGGACGCGGGGCCGCATGCGCAGGGCGGCGATGGCCGGATGAAGGCCGGATTCGCGTTCCTGCCGCGTGTAGTATTGCGTGCGGCCGGAACTGCTTTCGTGACTGCGGTCTGCGATATGTCTGGTCATTTCGGTCTTCCTCCCCGCGCGGGAGTATAGCGCGGATGCGGGGGCATTTCACCCCCTGCCGGCCGGGCTGCGACCTCAGGCCGCCTTGATGCCGGGCGCCGCCGCCAGCATGGCGTGCAGCGCCACCGGGTCCTCGTTGGCGCGCAGCTTGGCGCGCAGGTCCTGGTCGCGCAGCGTGCGCGAGACCAGCGCCAGCGCCTTGAGGTGATCGACGCCGGAATTCTTGGGCGCCAGCAGCGCAAAGATCAGGTCCACCGGCTGGCGGTCCACCGCGTCGAAATCCAGCGGCTTTTCCAGCCGCAGGAACAGGCCGACCACGCGGTCGAGCCCGTGCAGCCGCGCATGCGGCAGCGCCACGCCATGGCCGACGCCGGTCGGGCCCAGGCTTTCGCGCTCCTGCAGCGCGTCCAGCGTCTGCGGCGCGTCCACGCCATAGACCGCGCGCGCCTGCTCGGCGATTTCCTGGAACAACCGTTTCTTGCTGGTGGTCTGGCTCATCGTCCGCACGGCGGCGGGAGAGAGAATGTCGCTGATCTGCATGTCGCCCGAAAATTGTCAGGTCCCGGCTGCGGGCCGCGCAGCCGGGACGTTTGGTTCAACAAGACTGCCCTTCTGCGTCAGTCTAGCCCAGATTGCGGGGGTCGATCCAGCCCACGTTGCCGTCGTCGCGGCGGTGAACCACGTTCACGCCCCCATGTTTCTCGTTGCGAAAGACCAGCAGCGGGCTGCCGGCCAGTTCCATCTGCATCACCGCCTCGCCGACCGAGAGGGTTGGCACGCGGGTCTCCATCTCGGCGATGATCATGGGCTGCAGGCCGTCGCCCTGCGATTCCCATTCGTCCTCATCGGCGGCCAGCACATACATGCCCGCCTGCTCGAATTCAACCGGCTGGGTCCGATCCTTGTAGTGATCCTTGAGCCGGCGCTTGTAGCGGCGCAGCTGCTTGTCCATCCGCTCGCGGCACTGTTCGAAGGCCGCGTAGATATCGGTGGCCGCGCCCTTGGCCTGGGCGGTCAGCCCGGTCGAGAGATGCACCACGGCATCGCAGATGAATTCATGCGCGTTGCGGGAAAAGATGACCGTCGCATCCGTCGGGCGTTGCGAATATTTCTCAACGGTTTCACCCAGTTCGGTCTTGACGTGAGTCGAAAGCGCATCGCCCACGTCGATCTGTTTTCCGCTGATCTGGTAGCGCATGGTGGTCCGTCCTTTCGGTTGCCCGATCTTGTCGCCAACGCCCTCGCGCGGGCGTCGCGTCCGGGTTTCTCTGGCCGGGCGGTCTTGCCCGGCCATACCCTCATTTGGTGACAGCCGCGGCGCTGTGTCAACGGCTGCGCGCGGCGGATCGGCATGACCTTGCATTCAGTTCATGCGGAAGGTTTCGCCCAGATAGACGCGGCGCACCTGCGGATCGGCGACGATCTCGGCGGTGGTGCCGGATTTCAGCACGTGGCCGTCATGCAGGATATAGGCGCGGTCCACGATCTCCAGCGTCTCGCGCACGTTGTGATCGGTGATGAGCACGCCGATGCCGCGGCTTTTCAGGTCGTGGACCAGGGCGCGGATCTCGCCCACGGCGATGGGATCGACGCCGGCGAATGGTTCGTCCAGAAGCAGATAGGCCGGATCGGCCGCAAGGCAGCGGGCGATCTCGACCCGCCGCCGCTCGCCGCCCGACAGCGCCATGGCCGAGGCATTGCGCAGATGGCCGATCGAGAAATCGCCCAGCAGCTCCTCCAGCCGCTCGCGGCGCTGGTGCACATGCGGCTCGACCAGTTCCAGCACCGCCATGATGTTCTGCTCGACCGTCAGGCCGCGAAAGATCGACATCTCCTGCGGCAGATAGCCGATGCCCATCTGGGCGCGGCGATACATCGGCAGCGCGGTGGCGTCCTGCCCGTCGATCAGCACCTGACCCGAATCAGGCGCGACCAGCCCGGCCACGCAATAGAAACAGGTGGTCTTGCCCGACCCGTTCGGACCCAGGAGCGCCACCACCTCGCCGCGGTCCAGATCCAGCGCCACGTCGCGGATCACCGGACGGTTGCGATAGGATTTGCGCAGGCCCCGGACCCGCAGCCCCTGTTCCCCCGCCATCGGTCAGTCCCCCGGCTGCAGCACGCTGCGCACCCGCCCCGAGGCATTGGCCGTGCCGCTTTCCAGGTTCACCGTCACCCGGTCTCCGGCCAGCACGTTTCCGCCCTGGGTCAGAAGCACGTCGCCGGTCAGCACGACGGTGCCGGTCTCGACATCGTATTCGGCGGCCTGCGCCTCGGCCGCGTCGGCGCCGCTGACCAGGGTGACGCCGCCCTCGGCATGCAGGGCGCTGATGCGGCGCTGGTCGCCCTGGGCATAGGTCACCGTCACGCGCGCGGCCGAAAGCCGCATGGCGCCCTGGCCGATCAGAACATTGCCGGAAAAGGTCGCCTGGCCGGTCTTCTGATCCACGGTCAGCGAATCGGCGGTGACTTCGACCGGCTGCTTGACATCCTGCGCATTGCCGAAGCCGGTGGTCTGGCCCATGGCCGCGCCCGCCGCCAGCGCAAGCGACAGGAACACGGGCAAAAGCGGTCCGGGCCGGATCATCGGATTTCCTTTCTGGCGCCTGAGGGCCCCTTGCGCGGGAGTCGGCGCCGGGTCATGGCCGGTATATCAAGCGAACTCCGCCGCTCAAATCAAGAACGTGATCGCCGCTGCCCTCCCCCGAGGGCCGCAGCTCCATCCGCCCCGCCGTCATATCGCCGAAGGGGGCGAGGACATTGACCTCTTCATCCGAAACCAGCCTGCCCTCGCCGGTCGAGGCCCGCAGCTCGGGCGCGGTCAGCACCCAGCCGTCGGCGGTGGTCATGCGCACCCCCTCGCCCAGCCGGACCTGATCGCCCTCAAGCGCAGCCGTGCCGGCGCTGACATCCGCCGCCCGCCCGTCCTGGGCGCGCAGGGTCATGCGCACCGCCTGCGCCAAGCCGTCGCCCTGTTCCGCGCCGGGCCGGGCCTCGGCGGCCGAGATGCTCAGCTGCGCCCCGTCCTCGGTCACGCCGGCATAGGTCGGGCTGGTCACCGCCTGCCGCTCGGCCAGTTCGCGCGGGTCCACGTCGGCATAGGGAATGCTGGCCTCGGGGTCGGGCTTGCGGCCCAGAAGGAACAGCACCGACAGGATCGCCAGCGCCGTCAGCGGCAGGATCACCCGCAACCAGGCCACGATGCACGAGCGGGTGGTCACCGTCAGACAAGCCCCGTGCGCAGGAAGTCGTGGATGTGGATCAGCCCGGCCGGCGCCCCCTCGGGGGTGACCACGAACAGGCAGGTGATGCGGCGCGCCTGCATCTCGGCCAGCGCCGCCTCGGCCAGCGCGTCCGGGCCGATGGTGCGCGGGTTGCGGGTCATCACCTCGGCGGCGCTATGGTCCAGAAGGCCCTGCATGTGCCGCCGCAGGTCGCCGTCGGTGATGATGCCGGTCAGCCGCCCCGCGGCATCCGTCACCCCGGTCACGCCGAAGCTTTTCTGGCTGATGGTCAGAAGCGCCTCGGCCATGGGCGCGGTCTCGGGGACCAGCGGCATGTCCTCATGCATCAGGTCGGCCACCCGCGACAGCTTCGCGCCCAGCTTGCCGCCGGGATGGAAGGTGCGGAAATGCTCGGGCGTGAACTGGCGATGCTCCATCAGCGCCACGGCCAGCGCATCGCCCAGCGCCATGGTCATGGTGGTCGAGGTGGTGGGCACAATGCCGGTGCCGCAGGCTTCGGGCGCCGCGGGCAGGACCAGCGCCACGTCCGCCTGGCGCAGCAGCGTCGATTGCGCCCGTCCGGCGACGCCGATCAGCGGGATCTGGAAACGCCGGGTATGGGCGACGATATCGGCGATCTCGGGCGTCTCGCCCGAATTGGACAGCACCAGCGCCACGTCGCCCTGCGTCACCATGCCCAGGTCGCCATGGCTCGCCTCGGCCGGATGGACGAATTGCGCCGGCGTCCCGGTCGAGGCCAGCGTCGCCGCGATCTTGCGCCCGACATGGCCGGACTTGCCCATGCCCGAGACCACGACCCGGCCGCGCGCGGCCAGGACGGTCTCGACCGCGCGGTCGAAGCTGTCGCCAAGGCTCTCGGCCAGCAGGGCCAGCCCCTCGGCCTCGGTGCGGATCACCCTGCGGGCGGTGTCGAGATATGCGCTCATGGCCCGCAACCTAGTGGTGAAAGATGTCGTTTTCATCCCCCCAGCCCAGCAGGTCCAGATGGGCCCGGGCAGGAAGGAAGTCGAAACAGGCCTCGGCCAGGCCCAGCCGCCCCTCGCGCGCCAGCCGCTTTTCCAGTTCGGCCTTCAGCGCGTGCAGGTAAAGCACGTCCGAGGCGGCATATTCCAGCTGCGCATCCGTCAGTTCGGCCGCGCCCCAGTCGCTGGTCTGCTGCTGCTTGGAGATGTCGACGCCGACCAGTTCGGACAGCAGGTATTTCAGCCCGTGCCGGTCGGTATAGGTGCGCACCATCTTGCTGGCGATCTTGGTGCACCAGACCGGCTTCGTCACCACGCCGAAGGCCGCCTCCAGCGCCGCGATGTCGAAACGGCCGAAATGGAACAGCTTCAGCACCCCGGGATCGGTCAGCATCCGGGTCAGGTTCGGCGCCTCGTGCTGGCCGCGGGCGATCTGCACCAGATGCGCGTTGCCGTCGCCCGAGGACAGCTGCACCAGGCACAGCCGGTCGCGGCGCGGGTCCAGCCCCATCGTCTCGGTGTCGATGGCCACGACCGGACCCAGGTCCAGATCGTCCGGCAGGTCGTTGTGGTAAAGGGTAATCGTCATCTGTGGCTTCTCGGGCTGCGGGTTTGGGTTGCTGTAACCCCTTTGCCCCCGCCTGCGCCAGCCCCGGCGTCGGAAGTCGGCAGGCCGCGGCCCATCGCCGCATCCCGCCGGAAGGTGGCGCAGGAGCGCAACAATCCCGATTGTTTCTCTCTGGACCGGCATAATATCCGAGTAAAATACTTGTGCATTTTGGGACCGGCCATATAACTCGCGCCAGTTTCGAACGAATCAAGGCAGTGACCATGAAAATGCGCCGTATCATCCCGCTGGCGGGCGTATCCTCGCTTGCGCTCGCGACAGCCCTTTACGCCCAGGAGGGTCAGAATGCCGAGGCCGTCGTCCTGAATCCGATCACCCTGATCGCCGACGGCCAGGAGAATGTCGAGGCGACCGGCGGCGTGTCGGTCACCCCGGAGGATATCGAGGCGATGCAGCCCGCCGACGTGTCCGAGCTGTTCGCCCGCGATTCCGCCATCACCGTTTCCGGCGGCGCCGGCCCGTCCAAGCGCATCCACGTCTTCGGCATGGAGCAGTCGAACCTGGCCGTCACCGTGGACGGCGTGCCGCAAGGGCCGACCAGCTGGCATCATACCGGCTCGAACGTCGTCGACCCGGCCTTCCTGAAATCGGTCGAGGTCGAGGCTGGCGCCGCCGCTGCCGATGCCGGCTTCGGCGCCGCCGCCGGCGCGCTGCGCTATGAAACCGTCGGCGCCAAGGACCTGCTGACCGATGGCAGGACCCAGGGCGGCCGCGTCGGGCTGTCCTATGGCAGCAACGGCCGCGGCGTCGCGGGCTCGCTGGCCGGCTATGGGGTCTATGAGGGCTTCGACTGGTTTGCCATGGTGCACGGCGCAAACGGCGACAATTACGAGGCCGCGAACGGTCGCGAGATGCCGGGCACCGAACCGGCCACCCGGGGTGCATTGCTTAAGCTGGGCTATGAATTCGACACGCATCGCGTCGAATTGTCCTATGACCACAGCAAGGACGACGCCGACCGCGTCATCAAGATGAACATGGACCTGAATGCGGACGACGCTGTCTATCCGCTGAAAGTCACGCGCAACACGCTGAAGCTGAAATACAGTTCGACCGCGCCGACCGATGCCTGGGACCCCGAAGCGACGGTCTATGTCAGCCGCAACGAATATTGGCGCCCGAACTATGCCCTCGGCGACCTGATCAGCGACGATCCAGGCGCGTCGTCCCGCCCCAATGGCGACATGATTCTTGAAACCACGACCATCGGCGGCGTTCTGAAGAACACCTACACGCTGGACCAGGGCCGGATCACCGCCGGGATAGATTGGCAGCACGACGACTATCACATCGACAACTACGGTGACCACTCGGCGGCGCGGACGCGTCCGTTCAACCTGGACACCATGCAGATCGGCACTTTCGTGCAGGGCCGCTTTGCGTTCGACAACGGCATCGACCTGTCCACTGGTCTGCGGCTGGATCATCACCGCTATACCGACTGGAACAACAACAGCTATTCCGATACCGGCGCCAGCGTGAATGGCACGATTTCGTATGAATTCGCGGAAGGATACGAGGTCTTTGCCGGCGCATCGCGCACATGGCTGGGTTACGAAATCGGCGAATACGGTCTGCTGCACGCGCGGAACGATGCGTTCACCACCGACCCCGACTATGAGCCGGCGACGGCTCGCAACGTTAAGCTGGGCTTGAATGCCAATCAGGGCAACTGGACCGGAAACATCACCTTCTTCGACACGCGGCTGGACGGGCTGGCCGAATATGATGTTGCCAGCGGCTATCTGACCAATGCCGACGAATACCGCAGCAAGGGCTTTACCTTGCAAGGCAGCTACACTTGGGGTTCGGGCCGCATCGGCGCCAGCTTCACCAAGGCCGACGTAACCCAGAACGGCGAGGACAAGGTTCCGGACGGCGGCACCGTGATGCCGGTCGGCAAGCTGGCCACCCTGTTCATCGACCAGGAGATCCCCCAGTATAACCTCAAGGTCGGCGGCACCGTCGAATGGGCCGGTTCGCTGAACAGCGGTTCACTGGTCGATGAGAGTGGCGCCCCGCTCGGCTTCGAAGATCACGATTCCTATACCATCGTGAACGTCTATGGCCAGTGGCGTCCCCAGAACTACGAGAACGTGGTCGTGCATCTGGGCGTCGATAACCTGTTCGACGAAAGCTATTACGAGCGCAGCAGCTATGTCGAACGCGTCATGGGCAGCCGGATCATCGACCCCCTCTACGCCCCCGGCCGCACCGTCACGCTGGGCGTGAAGATGGACTTCTGATCCATCCCGACAGACGCATAGAAAAGGCCCTCGCCCGCGGGGGCCTTTTTTATGGCTGAGCCGGCAGAAATGATGTTTGAAATATCACTATCACCCTGCTAGACATCCATCATCAAGGATTGGAAATCACTGCATGATGACCTCGGCCCAGATGCGTGCGGCGCGTGCCCTGCTTGGCATCGACCAGAAGCGCCTGGCCGAGCTCTCGGGCCTGTCGGTCCCGACCATCCAGCGCATGGAGGCCAGCGACGGCAATGTGCGCGGCGTGGTCGAAAGCCTGACCCGCGTGGTCGAGGCGCTGGAGGCCGCCGGGATCGAGCTGATCGGCGAGGGCGCCGCCAGCCCCTCGGGCGGGCGCGGCGTGCGGCTGAAATCCGGTCCGCAGACGTAATCGCGACGGCGACCGCCGACAGACAGCCGACGATCCCGCCGCCTCCTTCGCGAAGGTGCGGCCCAGATGAACCAGCAGGCAAGCGCGGCGCCCGGATTTGCGCCGCTGTTCACCCCGAAACTGATCACCGTCCTGCGCGAGGGCTATGGCGCGGCCCAGCTGCGCGCCGATGCCCTGGCCGGGCTGACCGTCGCCATCGTGGCGCTGCCCCTGTCGATGGCCATCGCCATCGCCTCCGGCGCCTCGCCGGCGCAGGGGCTCTATACCGCCATCGTCGGCGGCTTCCTGGTCTCGGCGCTTGGCGGCTCGCGCTACCAGATCGGCGGGCCGGCGGGGGCCTTCATCGTGCTGGTCGCCGGCATCGTGGCGCAGCACGGCATGTCGGGGCTGATCCTGGCGACCTTCCTGTCGGGGCTGATGCTGGTGGCCATCGGCCTGCTCAGGCTGGGCACCTTCATCAAGTTCATCCCCTTTCCGGTGACGGTCGGCTTCACCGCCGGCATCGCGGTGATCATCTTCACCAGCCAGCTGAAGGAGATCTTCGGCCTGTCCCTGGCCCATGAGCCGGGCGAGCTGGTCGAGAAGATCCCCGCCCTCTGGCAAGCCCGCGCCAGCCTGTCCCCCGCCGCGCTGGGGATCGCGCTGGGAACGATCGCGGTGATCCTGGGGCTGAAGCGCGCCCGGCCGCATTGGCCCGGCATGCTGATCGCCGTGGCGCTGGCGGCGGGCTTCACCGCGGCGACGGGGGCGGATGTCGCGACCATCGGCAGCCGCTTCGGCGGCATTCCGTCCTCCCTGCCCGCCCCCGCGCTGCCGGAGCTGTCGCTGGACAGGGTGCTGTCGCTCTTGCCCGCCGCCCTGTCGCTGACGCTGCTCGGCGCCATCGAATCGCTGCTGTCGGCGGTGGTCGCGGACGGCATGACCGGCCGCCGCCACCGCTCGAATTGCGAGCTGGTGGCGCAGGGCGTGGCCAATATGGGCTCGGCGCTGTTCGGCGGCATCTGCGTCACCGGCACCATCGCGCGGACGGCGACCAATGTGCGCGCCGGCGCGCATGGGCCGGTGGCGGGGATGCTGCATGCGCTGTTCCTGCTGGGCTTCATGCTGCTGGCGGCACCGCTGGCGTCTTATATCCCGCTGGCGGCGCTGGCCGGCGTGCTGGCAGTGGTGGCCTGGAACATGATCGAGAAACCCGCCATCGCCATCCTGCTGCGCTCGGGCTGGGGCGAGGCGGCGGTGCTGCTGGTCACCTTCGGGCTGACGATCTTCCGCGACCTGACCGAAGCCATCGTAGTCGGGCTGGCGCTCGGCTCGGTGCTGTTCATCCAGCGCATGAGCCAGGCGGTGGGGGTCGAGGCGCTGGTCGGCGCCGACACGGCCGACAGCGCCCAGCCGCGCCCGGACCAGCCGCAGCCGCGCGACGTGGTGGTCTATCGCATCTCGGGAGCACTGTTCTTCGGCGCCACGGCCTCGATCGGCTCGGTCCTGGATCGCATCCAGGACGGGTTTCGGGTGCTGGTGGTGGATTTCAGCGCCGTGCCTTTCCTGGATTCCACCGGCGCCAACATGATCGAGGGACTGGCGCACAAGGCGCAGCGCCGCGGCATCGCGCTGTGGCTGACCGGCACCAGCCGCGACATCCGCCGGGTGCTGCTGACGCATGGGCTGCGCCGCCCGCTGGCGCGCTATGCGCCGACGGTCGAGGAGGCGCTGCGCCGGCGTCACGGGTCATAGCGACTCTGCGCGGGCGGTGCCTGCTGGGAGGTCTTGCCTCCGGCGGGAGTATTTTTCCAACGGTGAAGCGGCGGGCGCGAAAAGGGCGGCTCGATGGCCGCCCGGCGCTGTTTCAGCCCATTCTCTCGCTGGAATAGCTTCCCGGAGACGCCGGGAAGACGACGGTCTTGTTGCCGTTGAGGAACACCCGGCGGTGGATATGGGCGTGGATGGCGCGGGCCAGGACCTGGCTTTCCACGTCGCGGCCGAGACTGACATAATCCTCGGGCGATTGCGCATGCGTCACCCGGATGATGTCCTGCTCGATGATCGGGCCCTCGTCCAGATCCGCGGTCACGTAATGGCTGGTCGCGCCGATCAGCTTCACCCCGCGCTCGAAGGCCTGCTTGTAGGGGTTGGCGCCCTTGAAGCTCGGCAGGAAGGAATGATGGATGTTGATGATCCGCCCCGACATCTTCTTGCACAGGGCGTCCGAGAGCACCTGCATGTAGCGCGCCAGCACCACCAGCTCGGCACCCGAATCCTCGACCACCGCCATCAGCTGCGCCTCGGCCTGCGGCTTGTTCTCCTTGGTGACCTTGATGCAGTGGAAGGGAATGTCGTGGTTCACCACCACCTTCTGATAGTCCATGTGATTGCTGATCACCGCCACGATGTCGATCGGCAAGGCCCCGATGCGCCAGCGATAGAGAAGGTCGTTCAGGCAATGCCCGAAGCGGCTGACCATGATCACCACCTTCATCTTCTCGGCCTCGTCATGGATGGCGTAGTCCATGCCGAAGGGCTTGGCCGGCTCGGCCAGCCCGGCGCGCAATTCCTCCAGCCCCACGCCCTCCTCGGAGACGAAGCTGACGCGCATGAAGAACTTGCCGGTCTGCGGGTCGTCGAACTGGCTGGAATCGGTGATGTTGCAGCCATTCTCGGCCAGAAAGCCCGAGATGGCGGCCACGATGCCGCGCGTGGATTCGCAGGCAACGGTCAGGCAGAACTTGTTCATCGGTTTCTCCACTGTCTTGCAAGGGCAAAGGCCCTGATTTCTTTCTTGTGCAAATATCCCGGGGTCCGGGGCAGCGCCCCGGTCCGGCGGCGCGCTCAGGCGGTCAGGCCCTCGGGCTCGGGCCAGCCATTGGCCCGGCAGCAGGCGGTCAGCGTATTCGCCAGCAGGCAGGCGATGGTCATCGGCCCGACGCCCCCCGGCACCGGGGTGATGGCGCCGGCGACCTGCGCGGCGGCCTCGAAATCCACGTCGCCGACCAGGCGCGAGCGGCCCTCCTCCGCGATGCGGTTGATGCCCACGTCGATCACCGTCGCCCCCGGCCTGATCCAGTCGCCGCGGATCATCCGCGGCCGGCCCACCGCCGCGACCAGGATGTCGGCCGTCCGGCACAGGCCGGCCAGGTCCTTCGTGCGCGAATGCGCGATGGTCACCGTGCAACTGTCGCCCAGCAGCAGCTGCGCCATCGGCTTGCCGACGATGTTCGAGCGCCCCACCACCACCGCGTTCAGCCCGGAAAGATCGCCCAGCCGGTCGCGGAGCAGCATCAGGCAGCCCAGGGGCGTGCAGGGCACCATGCTCTTCTGCCCGGTCCCCAGCAGCCCGACATTCGAGATGTGGAACCCGTCCACGTCCTTCGCGGGATCGATGGCGTTGATCACCGCATCGGCGTCCATATGCGCGGGCAGCGGCAGCTGCACCAGGATGCCATGCACCGCCGGATCGGCATTCAGCCCTTCGATCAGCGCCAGCAGTTCCGCCTGCGCGGTCTCGGCCGGCAGCTTGTGCTCGAAGCTCGCCATGCCGGCCTCGCGGGTCTGGATGCCCTTGTTCCTGACATAGACCTGGCTGGCCGGATCCTCGCCCACCAGCACCACCGCCAGGCCCGGCACCACCCCGTGCGCGGCCTGCAGCCGCCCCACATGCCCGGCAACCCGCGCCCGAACCCCGGCCGCAAAAGCCTTGCCGTCGATGATCGC
>NZ_AZVA01000022.1:0-63151 GCF_000513975.1 Paracoccus sp. J55 | reverse complement strand
GCCATGCGAATGACGACTGAGGAATCTTTTGTTAAGGTATTGCAGCTTCACGGGATCGAGCATGCTTTCGGGATCATCGGCTCTGCGATGATGCCTGTGTCGGATCTGTTTCCGAAGGCTGGGATCAGGTTCTGGGACTGCGCGCATGAGACGAATGCGGGTCTGATGGCGGACGGGTTCACGCGCTCGACCGGCAAGATGTCGATGGCGATCGCGCAGAACGGGCCGGGGGTGACGGGCTTCGTGACGCCGGTGAAGACCGCCTACTGGAACCACACGCCGCTTCTGCTGGTGACGCCTCAGGCGGCGAACCGGACCATCGGCCAGGGCGGCTTCCAGGAGATGGAGCAGATGCGGCTCTTTGCCGATTGCGTCTGCTACCAGGAGGAGGTGCGCGACGCGAGCCGCATCCCCGAGGTGCTGAACCGGGTGATCATGCAAGCCTGGCGCAACTCGGCCCCGGCGCAGATCAACATCCCGCGCGACTTCTGGACCCAGGTGATCGACGTGGAACTGCCGCAGGTGGTGGCCTTCGAGCGGCCCGCGGGCGGCGAGCAGGCGGTGGCCGAGGCGGCAAGGCTGCTCAGCGAGGCAAAATTCCCGGTCATCCTGTCGGGCGCCGGGGTGGTGCTGTCGGGGGCGATCCCGGACCTGGTGAAGCTGGCCGAGCGGCTGGATGCGCCGGTCTGCAGCAATTACCAGCACAATGACAGCTTCCCGGGCAGCCACCCGCTGGCCATGGGGCCGCTGGGCTACAACGGCTCGAAGGCCGGGATGGAGATCATCCAGAAGGCCGATGTGGTGCTGGCGCTGGGGACGCGATTGAACCCGTTCTCGACCCTGCCGGGCTACGGCATCGACTACTGGCCGAAGCAGGCCAGGATCATCCAGGTCGACATCAATGCCGACCGCATCGGGCTGACCAAGAAGGTCACGGTGGGCATCCAGGGCGATGCGGCCAAGGTGGCGCGCGGCATCCTGGCGCAGCTTGCCCCCGCGGCGGGCGATGCCGGGCGGCAGGAACGCAAGGATCTCATCGCGCAGACCAAGTCCCGCTGGGCGCAGGAGCTTTCGAGCCTCGACCACGAGGAGGATGATCCGGGCACCGAATGGAACGCCGAGGCGCGGGTCCGCGACGCCGGGCTGATGAGCCCGCGCCAGGCCTGGCGGGCGATCATGCAGGCGGTGCCGAAGGAGGCGATCGTCAGCTCGGACATCGGCAACAACTGCGCCATCGGCAATGCCTATCCAAGCTTCGAGGCCGGGCGCAAATACCTGGCGCCGGGCCTCTTCGGTCCCTGCGGCTACGGCTTCCCGGCGATCCTGGGCGCCAAGATCGGCAATCCCGAGGTGCCGGTGATCGGCTTTGCCGGCGACGGCGCCTTCGGCATCTCGATGAACGAGATGACCGCCTGCGGGCGCGCGGACTGGCCGGCGATCACCATGGTGATCTTCCGCAACTACCAATGGGGCGCGGAAAAGCGCAACACGACGCTGTGGTACGACAACAACTTCGTCGGCACCGAGCTCGACCGCGACACCTCCTATGCCGGCATCGCCCGGGCCTGCGGGCTCGCCGGCGTGCAGGTCAAGTCGCAGGAGGAGCTGACCGCGGCCCTGCACGAGGCGGTCGAGCGGCAGATGCGGGACGGCGAGACCACCTTCATCGAGGTGCTCTTGAACCAGGAGCTGGGCGAGCCCTTCCGCCGCGACGCGATGAAGAAGCCGGTGGTGGTGGCCGGCATCGACCCGGCCGACATGCGCCCGCAAAAGGGCGCGGCCTGACGCGGAAAGGCGGCGCAGGGCGCCGGCGCCCCCCGGCTTTCACCGTTTCCCAAATACTCCGGGGGGCGCTTGCCGGGCCCCGTCGAGGGGCCGGGCAAGCGCGAGGGGGCAGCGCCCCCCTCGGCGGCCGGGAAGGACCGCAGGACCGCCGGACACATCCGCCCATGAGGCCCTCTCCCGGGGCGCATGACGCCCTTCCGACGACGACCCGGCGCGGCCCCCGCCCCGGCCCCATCCCCGCATCCCGGTGACGACGATGATGACCACCCTGATCCCTTCGCGCAGCCTGCTCGGCGAGGCCTTCCCGGGCTTCGCGGTCTCGGCGCTGGTCGCGGCCACGGCGCAGTTCCTGTCGGACCATTACGGCGCCCCGGCCATGCTGCTGGCGCTGCTTCTGGGCCTGGCGCTGAACTTCCTGGCCGAGGAGGGCACCCGCACCGCGCCCGGCATCGCCTTCACCGCCCGCACCGTGCTGCGGCTCGGGGTGGCGCTTCTGGGCGCGCGGATCTCGGTCGAGATGCTGAGCGGGCTGGGGCCGCGCGCCATCGCGCTGGTGGTCGCGGGGGTGGTGCTGACCATCCTCTTCGCGCTCCTCGCCACCCGCCTCGTCGGCCGCGGCTGGCGCTTCGCGCTGCTGACCGGCGGCGCGGTGGCGATCTGCGGCGCCTCGGCGGCCATGGCCATCGCCGCGGTCCTGCCCCGGCACGAGAAATCCGAGCGCGACCTGGTCTTCACCGTGCTCTCGGTCACCGTGCTCTCGACCCTGGCCATGGTGCTCTACCCGATGCTGTCGAACGCCTTCGGCTTCACGGCGCGCGACAGCGGCGTCTTTTTGGGCGGCACCATCCACGACGTGGCCCAGGTGGTCGGCGCCGGCTTTTCCATCGGCCCCGAGGCCGGCGAGACCGCGACGCTGGTCAAGCTGATCCGCGTCTCGATGCTGGCGCCGGTGGTGCTGTGCTTCTCGCTGGCGATCCGGGCGCGCGGGCTGGCCGATGCCAGGGGCGGCAAGGCGCCGCCGCTCTTGCCGGGCTTCGTGCTGGGCTTCCTGGCGCTGGCGGCGCTGAACAGCGCCGGGCTGATCCCGCAGCCGGTCTCGGCGCTTGCCGGGCAGCTGTCCCGCTGGGCGCTGCTGATCTCGATCGCCGCGGTCGGCATCAAGACCTCGCTCGGCAGGATGCTCGAGGTCGGGGGCGGCGCCATCGCGCTGATCGTGGCCGAGACCGTGTTCCTGGGCGTCTTCGTCGTCGCCGGCCTGCATTTCTGGGGGTAGTGCCATGAAACCGCTCGAGCGCATCCACGAGGCCGCGAAGGCCCTGGACCGCCACATCATCCTGCCCGAGGGCGGGGACCCGCGCGTCGCCGAGGCCGCCCGCCGGCTGGTGGCCGAGGGGCTGGCCCGCGTCACCCTGCTGGGCGGGCCCGAGATCCCCGGCGTGGGCCGCATCGACCCGGCGGGCGCGCCCGACCTGGCCGAGCTGGCCGACCACTGGCACCGGCTGCGCGCCGCCAAGGGCATGACCGCGGAACGCGCGCTTTCCGAGATGCGCGACCCGATCCGCCAGGCGGCGATGCGGGTGCGGCTGGGCCAGGCCGACGGCACGGTGGGCGGCGCGGTCGCCACCACCGCCGACACGGTGCGCGCGGCCCTGCAGATCATCGGCCGGGCCCCCGGGGCCGGGATCGTGTCGAGCTTCTTTCTGATGCTGTCCTGCGGGCCCGGGGCGCCGGTCCGGGGCGGCATGATCTTTGCCGATTGCGGGCTGGTGATCCAGCCCGACGCGGCCGAGCTCGCCGCCATCGCGCTGTCGGCGGCCGAGAGCTGCCGGCGGCTCCTGGCCGAGGCGCCGCGGGTGGCGCTCTTGTCCTTTTCGACCGCCGGCTCGGCCGATCATCCCAGCCTGGGGCGGCTGCGCGAGGCCTTGGCGCTGATCCGCGCCGCCGCCCCGGATCTGGAGGTCGACGGCGAGCTGCAGTTCGACGCGGCGCTGGACGAGGCGATCCGGGCGAGGAAGGCCCCGGCAAGCCGCCTGACCGGCCGGCCGAACGTCTTCGTCTTTCCCGACCTCGCCTCGGGCAATATCGGCTACAAGATCGCCCAGCGCCTGGGCGGCCTCATCGCCATCGGACCCATCCTCCAGGGCCTCGCCAAACCCGCAAACGACCTCTCCAGAGGATGCTCCGTCAACGATATCGTCAATGCAACAGCAATAACCGCCATGCAAACTCAAATATGAGCCGGAAGATGGCAAGGACTGCGACCCCCCGCGAAGCTCCGATCATGCGGGATGCGGCGAGGACGTCCCGCCGGATCGCCTGATCCGTCCGGGGACGCCGTGACGATCCGTCCGGCGCGGGGCATACGGGCCGGAAAGGCGATCCCCGCGCGGCGCCCAGCCGCTTGCCTGCTGCGCCGAGGCCGGCCCGACAAGGCCGGAGCCGGACTGCGATCCCGTCCTCCGCGCATGGCGGGCGGGTGACGGCCAGTATCCCGGCCGGAACCCGGCATCCCCACATCGGCCGTGGTGGCGTCGCGGGTCCGGCGCGGGCCGCAGACCATGCCCTGTTCCCGGGGCCGAAGCGGCGCCACATGGCGGCTTCGGTCGCCCGGAGAAGCGGCTTGCCAATTCATAGTATTTCAGTAAACAATGCCCGGTGATGACGACCGTGGATATCCGCGTCCGGATGGTCTTCCGATAGCGAGGCGGGCAGGAAACATGCAGGCCAACAGAGAGTTCCTACCTCGGATGGAAACCCGCATCCATGGGCTGCGGACGCTGGCGCCGCTTTGCTATCGCCGCTTTGCCGGGGCGATCGCCGATGTCTGGTCGGTCAGGGGCGAGGAGGGCGGCGGCGGATTCTATATCGCGCCCGATCCGCGCATCGTCATCCTGCTTGGCAAGCAGCCGCCGCCGGTGATGATGCGCATCGGCGGGGATCTTGCCGAATATCGCGGCATCCAGGCGTTCTATATGCCGCCGGGCATGCCGTTATGGAGCCGGATCGAGGCGGACCATGAAAAGTCCCATCTGGATTTTCATATGGAAAGCAGCGCGTTGCATCAAAGACTTGCGGCAGCGGATGTCAGGGCGGACCTGACGCGGCCCCGCCTGCTTGGCCCGAGCGACAAGCTGGCGGATCTGGGCCGGCTGGCCTCGGACGAGGTCCGCAAGCCCAGCCGGGGCGACATGCTCATCGATGCGCTGCTTTCCGCGACGCTGGCCGAGATCTTCGCGACCCAGGCCGGCGCTGAGAACGACGGGCCTTGCACGGCAAGCGGCGGCCTCTCGGCGCGGCGGTTTGCGGCGGTCGAGCGCCATCTGCACGAAAATCTGAGCCGGCACGTTCCGCTTGCCGAAATGGCGCGGGCCGCGGGGCTGTCGGAAAGCCGTTTCTCGCATTGCTTCAAGCAGTCCCAGAACGAAACGCCGCAGCGGTGGCAAAGCCGCGTCAGGTTGAAGGCGGCCCAGGACATGATGCGCGATCCTGCCCGCTCGCTTGCCGATATCGCCTATGCCACGGGATTTGCCGATCAGGCGCATCTGTCGCGGGTGTTCCGGGCCGCGAACGGCATGCCGCCTTCGGTCTGGCGCAGGAGCAATTTTCAGGAGTCCTGAACAAATCCCAGCACTCTGGATCAAGACAGCGTCGGAAAATCGCAGTTAAAGACTCGGAAATTTTCCAGGATGGATCGATGATCAGGATGAACAGAGTCGCCCCGCTTTTCCTGAGCGCCAGCGTGATCGCCATGACGGCGCCCTGTGCCTTGGCGCAGGAGGAGGAAAAGGAAACCCGCCGCGACACCTTCGTCGGCGCGATCGTTCTGGACGCCGTGACGATCGAAGGCTTCCAGAATCCGAACGCGCCGCTGGAGGGCAGGGTGGCGCGGTCCTCGGCCACCACCAAGACCGGCCGGCCGCTGCTGGAGACGCAATCCTCCGTCTCGGTCGTGCCGCGCGCGCAGATCGAAGAGCAGGGCGCGACCAACCTGTCCGAGGCGCTGAGCTATTCGGCCGGGATCGTCACCGAGAACTATGGCGGCGATCCGCGCTTCGACAGCCTGTTCCTGCGTGGCTTCAACCTCGAGAACGACAAGTTCCTGGACGGGCTGCGGCTGATGCGCTCGACCCAGTTCCCGACCAGCGCGCCCGCCTTCGAGCTTTACGGGCTGGAGCGGGTCGAGGTGCTGCGCGGACCGGCCTCGGTGCTTTACGGCGCGGGGACGCCCGCGGGGCTGGTCAACATGATCCAGAAGCGGGCGCAGGCGGACGGCGATTTCACCGAGCTGGGCTTCAGCGCCGACAGCAAGGGCTCGGCCTCGGTCTATGGCGATGCGAACCGGGTCGTGGACGACCGCTTCGCCTATCGCGTCACCGCCAAGGGCGGCAACAGCCGGACCGATGTCGAGGAAATCGACAGCAAGCGCGGCTATCTGGGCCTGTCGGCCAGCTATGCGCTGAGCGACGCGACCGAGCTGGAATTCATGGCCAGCTATCACGGCGATGCGCCGATCTCGCCCACGGGGGTGCCGAGCGGGCTGATCGGGCAGGTCGATGCCAAGGATCTGCGCGAGTTCTATTTCGGCGACAAGTCGGTCAATGACAGCGACCGCAAGATGGGCACGCTGAGCTTCGGCCTGACGCATGATTTCGGCAATGGCTGGCGGCTGAACAACACGCTGCGCTATACCGATTTCGACTGGGATTATGACAGCGTGTATATCGGCGGGCTGACCGGCACCTCGGTCGGGCGGGGCGTCATCACCCAGCGGGAAAACTTCCGCGCCATCGCCACCGACCTGCGGCTGGCGGGCAGCGCCGAGACCGGGGCGGTGACGCATGCGCTGACTTTCGGCATCGACGCGCAGAAGCTGCGCGAGCGCGCCTATACCGGCTTTTCCACCATCGCCCCCATCGACTATGCCGCGCCCTCCTATGGCGGCATCACCGTGCCCGCCCCGTGGTATACGGCGGACAAGTCGGTCGATGCGACGCAGGTCGGCCTTTATGCGCTGGACGAGATCGAATTCGGCAATTGGCGCGCCACGGCGGGGCTGCGATACGAATGGACCCGGCAAGAGGGTCAGAGCGTGACGAATTTCGGCACCACCGATTACGCCCGCGAAGACCGGCAGCTGACCGGCCATCTGGGCTTGGGCTATCTGTGGGACAATGGGGTTTCGGTCTATGCCGCCTATTCGACCTCGTATCTGCCGCAGCCGGGTTTCGACATCGACAACAACCCGCTGGAGCCCACCCACGGCAAGCAGTGGGAGCTTGGGGCCAAATACGAGCCCACCGCCTTCGAGGGGCTGTTCACCGCCGCGCTCTATGACCTGCGCGAGACCGACCGCAATACGTCCGTCACCGAAGAGGTCGAAGGCGGCACCATCACCGGCGTCCGTCAGATCGGCGAGGCGCGCATCCGCGGGCTGGAACTGGAAGGCGTCGCGGAATTCGGGCAGGGCTGGTCGGTCAAGGGCGCCTATACCTATGCCTCGACCGACATCTCGGGCGAGAACGACGGCAACGAGCTGGCCAACACGCCGCGCCACGCCGCAAGCCTCTGGCTGTCGCATGAATTCCAGTCCGGCCCGATGCAGGGGCTGCAACTGGGCGGCGGCCTGCGCTATATCGGCTCTCGCTGGGCCTCGGATGCGAATACCGAGCGGCTGGAGGCGGTGACGCTGGTGGATCTGGGCGCCAGCTACGAATGGGAGAACGGCGTGATCGGCCGGCTGAACGTCAACAACCTGACGGACGAGGCCTATATCTCGGCCGTGGGGCTGAATTCCAGCTATTACGGCGACGGACGCACCGTGCAGGCCAGCCTGAGCCGTCGATGGTGACAGCCGCCTGCGGGTTCAGCCGACGCGCCTTTCTGGCCGCTGCCTGCGGGCTGGCCGGAGGGGCGCTGCCGGCTTTTGCGGCTGGCGGATTGCGGCTGGCGGCCGTGGACTGGGCGATGGCCGAGACCGCGATGGCGCTTGGCCACCCGCCCGCGGCGCTGGCCGAGCTGATCGGCTTTCGCGACGCCGCCGCGGCGCAGCCGCCGCAGAGCACCGTCGACCTCGGCCTGCGCGGGGCGCCCAATCTCGAGGCGCTCAGCCTCGTCGCGCCCGACCTGATCCTGTCCTCCAGCTATTACAGCGCGATCCAGCCGCGCCTGGAACGCATCGCGCCGGTCTTTACCCGCGCGCTTTATGTCGCCGGCGAGCCCGCCTTTCCCAAGGTGATGGCCGTGCTGGGGGAACTGGCGGAGCGGCTGGGCGATCCCGCCGCCGGGCCGCGCGCACAGGCCGCCGCGCAGGCCGAATTCGCCATGCTCGCGGGCCGCGCGGCGCCCTTTGCCGACCGTGCCTGCCTGATGTTCCAGCTGGGCGATTCCCGCCATATCCGCGTCTTCGGCACCGACAGCCTGTTCAGCGGCGCGCTCGAGGCCATCGGGCTGCGCAACGCCTGGGCGGCGCGCACCAGCTTCGCCTTCGCCGCCCCGGTGCCGCTGGAAAAGCTTGCCGAATACCCCGAGGCCCGGCTGGTCATCGTGGGCCGGATCCCGCCCCAGGCCGAACGCGGGCTGGGTTCGGCGGCCCTGTGGAACAGCCTGCCGCCGGTCAAGGCCGGGCGGGTCCACCGCCTGCCGGAACTGCGGCCCTTCGCCGGCATCCCCTCGGCGCTGCGCTTCGCGCACGAGCTTGTCGCCGCGCTGGAGGCCCGGGCGTGAATCGAGCCATCCTGGCCGCGGGGGGCGTCACGGCGCTGGCGCTGTGGAGCATTGCCGCGCTGTCGGCCCTGCCGCCGGCCGACTGGCCCGCCCTGCCTTGGCGGGCCTCCGACATGACGGTCCAGCAGATCCTGCTGGCCTATGGGCTGATGCCGCGCGGGGTCCTGGCCTTGCTGGCGGGCGCGGCGCTGGGACTGGCCGGGGCGCTGATGCAGGCGGTGCTGCGCAATCCGCTGGCCGATCCGACGACGCTGGGCACGGCCTCGGGCGCGCAGCTGGCGATCGTGGCGGCGACGATCTTCGCGCCGGATTGGCTGGTGGCGGGCAACCTGCCCATCGCGCTGGCGGGGGCAGGGGCGGCCACCGTTCTGGTCATGGCGCTGGGGGCGCGGCGAGGGTTCGCGCCGGTCACCGTGACCATCGCCGGCATGCTGGTCGGGCTGCTGGCCTCGGCCGTGGCGACCGCGCTGACACTGGCGCAGGGGCATTACCTGCTGTCGCTGGTGATGTGGAACGGCGGCTCCATGGCGCAGGTGGACTGGTCGGGCAGCCGGCACATGGCGCTGGCGCTGGTCCCGGCGCTGCTGCTGGCGGCGGGGCTGGCGCGGCCGCTGATGGTCATGTCTCTGGGCCCCGAGGGGGCGCATGGGCTTGGCCTGCGGCTGGCGCCCCTGCGCTTCGCGACCCTGCTGCTGGCGGTTGCCCTTTCGGCCCTGGTCTCGGCCGAGATCGGGCTGGTCGGCTTCGTCGGGCTTGCCGCACCGGCCATCGCCCGCAGCCTGGGCGCGCGGACGCTGCTTCAGCGCCTGATGCTGGCGCCGGTGGCGGGGGCGCTGGTGCTGTCGCTGGCCGACGGCCTGCTGCTGGCCGTGTCGGCCGCGGGCGGCCCGAGCCTGCCCACCGGCGCGCTGACCGGGCTGATCGGCGGGCCGCTGCTGATCTGGCTGCTGCCCCGGATGAAGGCGCAGGTGCCGCAGCGGGCCGAAGAGGGCGACCGCCGCAGCCATCGCGCCGCCCGTCCCGGGCGGCTGCTGGCGGGGCTGGCCGCCGCCTGCCTGATGCTGGCGGTGCTGACGTTGTTCGGCGGCCGCGGGCCGGAGGGCTGGGGCTTCATGCCCGCGGAACTGCGCGAGACCTTCCTGCCCCTGCGCGCCGCCGCGATCCTGGCGGCCGCCTCGGCGGGCGCGTTGCTGGCCGGGGCGGGGGCGATCCTGCAACGGCTGACCGCAAACCCCATGGCGGCGCCCGAGGTGCTGGGCGTGACCGGGGGCGCCTCGCTGGGCTATGCGATCACGGTCATGGCCTTCGGCGGCGCCGGTCCGATGATGCTGGCGCTGGGAACTTCGGCGGGGGGTGCCCTGGCGCTGGCGGGGCTGGCGGGCTATGCGATGCGCGCCGATCTGGCGCCCGCGCGGCTGCTGCTGGCGGGGCTGGCCATCGGCGCGCTGGCCTCGGCGGTGCTGGGCGCGATCATGGCTTCGGACGACCGCTCGGCCTGGGTGATCCTGGGCTGGCTGGCGGGCAGCGCCTCGCAGGTCTCGCCCCCGGGCGCCGCCGCCTTGGCCGGGCTGGCGCTGGCGCTGCTGGCCGCGCTGGTCGCTGCCGCCCGCTGGCTCGAGATCCTGCCGCTCGGCGGCGAGGTCGGCCGCGCGCTCGGCCTGCCGCTGGCGCAGGTGCGGCTGGGGCTGATCCTGCTGGCGGGGCTGGCCACCGGGGCGGCGACGATGCTGGTCGGCCCGGTCAGCTTCGTCGGCCTGATGGCGCCGCATCTGGCGCGCAGCATGGGCCTTGCCCGCGCCGCGCCCTTCTGCGCCGGAAGCTGGCTGCTGGGCGCGGTGCTGATGCTGCTCGCTGCCTTCGGGGCACGCACCGCCAGCTATCCCTATGACCTGCCGCTGGGGCTGTTCGCCACGCTGATCGGCGCGCCCTGGCTGTTCATCATGCTGATGAAAAGGACCTCCGCATGACGCTTTTCACCCTGTCGGGCGTCACCTATGACGTGCCGGGCCGCCGGCTGATCGAGGGGCTGGACCTGCAGATCCGCCCCGGCATGGTCACGGCCCTGATCGGGCGCAACGGTTCGGGAAAATCGACGCTGCTGAAGCTGATCTCGGGGCAGAACCGGCCCTCGGCCGGACGCATCGCCTATGCCGGCCGCGATCTGGCGGACTGGTCGCCGCGCGACCTGGCCCGCGACCTGGCCTATCTCCCGCAGGTCACGCCGCCGGCCGAAGGGATGCTGGTCGAGGAACTGGTGGCGCTTGGCCGCTTTCCCTGGCGCGGCGCGCTTGGCCGCTTCCGCGCGCAGGATCACGCCGCCGTCGATGCCGCCATCGCCCGCTGCCATGTCGGCCATCTGCGCGGCCGCCTGGTCGATACCCTGTCGGGGGGCGAACGCCAGCGCAGCTGGATCGCGATGATGCTGGCGCAGGGCGCGCGGACGCTGCTGCTGGACGAGCCGATCTCGGCGCTCGACGTCGCGCATCAGGTCGAGGTGCTGGACCTGGTGCATAGCATGTGTCGGGACGAGGGGTTGTCGGCCATCGTCGTGCTGCACGACCTGAACATGGCGGCGCGCTATTGCGACCATGTGGTCGCGCTTGGTTCCGGCAGGCTGCTGCTGGACGGCCCCATCGGCGCGCTGATGACGCCCGAGGCGCTGCTGGAGATCTATGGCCTGCCCATGCATGTCGCAACGCATAACGGCCATGCCTTCGCCTTGCCGCGCTAGGTCGCCGGTCCTTCCTTCGGATCCCCGCACCGCCCGGGGCTGTGATTCCGGCGCATGCCACCTCCAGCGAACCGCCTGGCGCCCGACGCAGGTCTCGCGGCTGCTGCAGGCCATGGAGGAGGGGCTAATGCCCTTCGTCGATCCGGGGCAGGAACCAGGCGAGCAGCCCGGCCAGCGGCAGGAAGGAGCATAGCCTATAGACCGCCTCGACGCCGTAGCTGTCGGCCAGACCGCCGAGGATCGCCGCCGCGATGCCGCCAAGGCCGAAGTTCAACCCATAGAACAGCCCGCCGATCAGCCCGATGCGGCCCGGCAGCAGCTCCATCGCATAGATCAGGATCGAGGCGAAGGCGCTGGCCATGATCAGGTTGATCGCCACCGTCAGCACCCCGGTCCAGAACAGGTCGGCATAGGGCAGCACCAGCGTCAGCGGCAACGGCCCCAGCACCGAGATCCAGATGATGCGATAGCGGCCGATGCGGTCGCCGACAATGCCGCCGATCAGCGCCCCCGCTGCCGAAGCCAGAAGGAAGACGAACAGCATCATCTGCGCCGAGGGGATCGACAGACCGAAGCGGTCCATCAGATAGAAGGTGTAGAATGAACGGAAGCTCTCGCCGTAAGCGTTCTTGGAGAACATCAGCAGCGTCAGCACCACCAGCCCGATGCCGATGGTCAGGGGCGCGTGCGAGACGTGGCCGCGCCCGTCCTTGCGGGCAGCCGAACGCATCGCCACGAATTCGGCGCTGATCTGCCGCTGGCGGCTGCCGATCCAGACCAGCAGCATCATGGCCATCAGCGCGGCGACGGCGAACCATGCCAGGCTGGGCTGGCCCCAGGGCACGATGATCAGCGCCGCGAAGACCGGTCCCAGCGCCCCGCCCGCCTGCCCGCCGACCTGGAAGATGCCCTGCGCAAGGCCCTGCCGGCCGCCCGCCGCATAGCGCGCCATCCGCGTCGCCTCGGGGTGGAAGATCGACGAGCCGATGCCGATCAGCGCCACCGAGACCAGGATGACCGCATAGCTGTGGGCAAAGGCCAGGCTGACCAGGCCCGAGAGGGTGAACATCATGCCCGCCACCGGAGAGTAGGGCGCCGGGTGGCGGTCCGTCACCATGCCGATCACCGGCTGCAGCAGCGACCCGGCGATCTGGAAGGTCAGGGTGATCATGCCGATCTGCACGAAATCCAGCGCATAGGCTTCCTTGAGGATCGGATAGGCGGCGGGGATCAGCGACTGCATCATGTCGTTCAGCAGATGCGTCAGGCCCAGCATGACCAGCACGGTCACATGGGTTCTGGCGCGGGCGGCGGTCATGGTGGCGGTGGTCATGTCGGCAAGCTTTCCGTGCAGTGGCCGGGAGGATGTCCGGCGCCTCGGGCCATATCTGTGGCCCGAAAGCGCGGCATGGGCAAGGGCGGCCGAGTTCTGTAACGCCACGCCGCTGTCCCGCGCCATCCGCCGGGTCGAAGACGGGGAACTGGACCGTGGGCAGATTCGGGCAGCCGGCCTACCGCGAAGATCCCTGCGGGGCAGGCCGCCGGCAGGCCGCTTGACAGGTCCGCCGCAGAATTATAAACGAACGGTCGTATTGAAATTCTGGAGCCGGCCATGGGACGCAAGCGCAGCATCGATCGCGACGAGCTGATGGCCGCCATCGAGCGGGTGGCGCGCCGTTCGGGCATTGCCGGGCTCAGCATCGATGCCGTCGCCAAGGAAGCGGGGATCAGCAAGTCCAGCGTGGTCTATGACTGCGACAGCAAGGCCGGGCTGCTCGCCGCCTTCATCCGTCACAAGATGGCCCAGCACCAGGCGCGTTTCGTCGATATCCGCGCCCGGCACGAGGGCCGGCCCAATGCCCGGCTGCGCGCGCTGATCGATGAGTGCCGGCGCGTGCCGACCGACGAAGAGCTGGACATGGCGATGCTGATCAGCACCAGCATGGGCGAGCACGCGGAATGCCGCGAGATCATGCGCGAGATGCTGGCCGGCGATGCCGAGACGGTCGCGGCCCAGGCCGGCGACCGGCGGCGGATGCTGATGGCGCTTCTGACCCTGCACGGTATGGAATTCCTCGAATATTTCGGCTTTCACCGTTTCGACCAGGAAACCCGCAATGACATCCTCGACGAATTGATGGCGGTCGTGGAAAGCGACCCCGGCGCAGCCGGAGACTGATCCCTCCCCCATATTCAGCTTCCCAGGAAAGACCGATCCATGACGATGAGATTTTCCCCCGGCGTTTCCGCCGGGCTTGTGCTTTGCTGCCTGATGGCGGCCTCGCCGCTGGCCGCGCAGCAGCTTCCGCCGCCGCAGGTCAGCGTGCAGGAGATGACGCCCGAGGCGCTGCCGGTGGTGAACGAATTGCCCGGCCGCGTGGCCGCGACCCGCGTCGCCGAGGTGCGGCCGCGCGTCGGCGGCATCGTGATCGAGCGCGTTTTCGAACAGGGCGGCAAGGTCGAGGCGGGCGACGTGCTGTATCGCATCGACCCCGCCCCCTATGACGTGCGCGTCGCCAGCGCCGAGGGTGCGCTGGCCCGGGCCGAGGCCACGGCGCTGAACGCCGCAGACCAGGAAAAGCGTGCCCGCGCCCTGCGCGAGCGCAAGGTGACGGCGGGGGTCGATCTGGACAATGCCGCCACCGCGCTGGCCCAGGCCCAGGCGGATGTGGCCATCGCCCGCGCCTCGCTGCAGGAGGCGCAGCTGAACCGCTCCTATACCGAGGTCACGGCGCCCATCGCCGGCGTGGTCGGCCGGGCGCTGGTGACCGAGGGCGCGCTGGTCAATGCCCAGACCGATATCATGGCGACCATCCAGCAACTCGATCCGGTCTATGTGGACTTCACCCAGTCCTCGTCCGAACTGTTCGCGCTGCGCCGCGCGCTGGCGGCGGGGCAGCTGGCCATGACCTCGGCCGATGCGGCCGAGGTGCGGCTGATCTTCGACGACGGCAGCGAATATGCCCATCCCGGCAAGCTGCTGTTTTCGGAAGCCAGCGTGGACAGCTCGACCGGGCAGATCACCCTGCGCGCCGAGTTCCCGAACCCCGAGGGCGAGTTGCTGCCCGGGCTTTACGTGCGGGTGCGGATCGAGCAGGCGGTGCGCGACAACGCCCTGACCGTGCCGCAGATGGCGGTGCAGCGCGACGAGTCGGGCCAGGCCTATATCTATGCGCTGAAGGACGACGAAACGGTCGAGCGCCGCGACGTGACCCTGGGCCAGACCACCGACAACCGCTGGCTGGTGGAAAGCGGGCTGAAACCGGGCGACCGGGTCGTGGTCATGGGGGCGCAGAAGCTTTACCCCGACGCCAAGGTGGTGCCGCAGCCCGTGGACGCGGCCCAGCCGCCGGTGCCGACCGGCGCCGCCGCGGCCGCCGAAGCGCCCGCCCCGGCCCCGGCGCAGGAGTAGGCCGATGGCACGGTTCTTCATTCACCGGCCGGTGCTGGCCTGGGTGATCTCGATCTTCATCGTCATCGCCGGGGTGATCGCGCTGCCGATGATGCCCATCGCGCAATATCCGCAGGTGGCCTGGCCGCAGATCACCATCTCGACCGCCTATACCGGCGCCGCGCCGGGCGAGATCAACCGCGCCGTCGCCCAGCCCATCGAGGACGAGCTGAACGGCGTCGAGGGCCTGGCCTATTACGAATCGGTCTCGGATTCCTCGGGGGCCATGTCGATCACCGCGACCTTCGAGCCGGGCACCGACATCGCCCGCGCCCAGGTCGACGTGCAGAATGCCGTGGCGCGGGTCGAGCCGCTTTTGCCGCAAAGCGTGGTCGATCAGGGCGTGCTGATCGAAGAGGCGGGCACCGGCTTCCTGATGATGGTGGCGCTGACCTCGGATGACGGGGCGATGGGCGACATCGCGCTCGGCGACTACCTGAACCGCAACGTGGTGGGCGAGATCCGCCGCATCGAGGGCGTGGGCCGGGCGCAGGTCTTTGCCCCGGAACGGGCGCTGCGCATCTGGGTCGATCCGGCCAAGATGACCGGGCTGAACCTCAGCTCGGCCGAGATCGTCGCGGCGGTGCGGGCGCAGAACGCGCAGGTCGCGGCCGGCAAGGTCGGGGCGGACCCGAACCCCATCGGCCAGCAGCTGACTGCGACCGTGCTGATCAAGGGGCAGCTGGACGATGTGGACGAATTCGGCAAGATCGTGCTGCGCGCCAATCCCGACGGCTCGACCGTGCTCTTGCGCGACGTGGCCCGGCTGGAGGTCGGTGCCGAGACCTATAGTTTCGCCTCGCGCATCGACGGCAAGCCGGCGGCGGCGCTGGGGATCCAGCTTTCGGCCACCGGCAACGCGCTGAACACCTCGGAAGCGGTGCATCAGAAGATGGAGGAGCTGTCGCGGTTCTTCCCCGACGGCGTCAGCTATACCATCCCCTATGACACCACCCCCTTCGTCGAGGCATCCATCGAGAAGGTGCTGCACACGCTGGTCGAGGCGATGGCGCTGGTCTTCGTGGTGATGTTCCTGTTCCTGCAGAATTTCCGTTATACCATCATCCCGACCATCGTCGTGCCCATCGCGCTGATGGGGACAGTGGCGGTCATGCTGGCGGCGGGATTCTCGATCAACGTGCTGACCATGTTCGCCATGGTGCTGGCCATCGGCATCCTGGTCGATGACGCCATCGTGGTGATCGAGAACGTCGAGCGCATCATGGCGACCGAAGGGCTGCCGCCGCGCGAGGCGACGAAAAAGGCCATGGGGCAGATCTCGGGCGCCATCATCGGCATCACGCTGGTTCTCGCGGCGGTCTTCGTGCCGATGGCGTTCTTTCCCGGCTCGTCGGGCATCATCTATCGGCAATTCGCGCTGACCATGGTGGTGTCGATCCTGTTCTCGGCCTTCTTGGCGCTGACGCTGACCCCGGCGCTTTGCGCGACCTTCCTGAAGCCGATCAGCGGCCATCACGAAAGGAAGGGCTTCTTCGGCTGGTTCAACCGCAATTTCGACCGGCTGACCGAGCGTTATACCCGCGCGGTCGGGCTGGTCACGCGGCGGCGGCTGGTAATGATGGGGTTCTATCTGGTGCTGGTCGCGGCCACCGGCATGGGCTTCCTGCGCCTGCCGACCAGCTTCCTGCCGAACGAGGACCAGGGCTTCATCATCGCCGACATCCAGACCCCGGCCACGGCCAGTTCGAACCGCACCGACGAGGTGCTGGCCCAGGCCACGCAGATGTTCCAGCAGAACGAGGCCGTCGAGAACACGGTGGCGATCCGCGGTTTCAGCTTTTCGGGGCAGGGGCCCAATGCCGGGCTGATGTTCGTCACCTTCAAGGACTGGGCCGAGCGCGAGCAATCGGCGCAGGACATCGCCAACGCCGCGAACATGCAGATGTTCGGCTATCAGGACGCGCAGGCCTTCGCGCTGTCGCCGCCGCCGATCCCCGGCTTCGGCGCCACCGGCGGCTTCAGCTTCCGGCTGCAGGACCGCGGCGGGCAGGGGCAGGAGGCGCTGCTGGCCGCCGCCCAGCAGATCATCGCCAAGGCGCAGGAAAACGGCATCGCCACCGGGCTGCGCATCGAGGGGCTGCCCTCGGCCGCGCAGGTCTTCGTCACCATCGACCGCGAAAAGGCCAATGCCTTCGGCGTGACCTTCGCCGACATCTCGGCGACGATCTCGCAATACCTGGGCTCGGCCTATATCAACGACTTCCCCAATGCCGGGAAGATGCAGCGCGTGGTCATGCAGGCCGAGGACGACTCGCGCATGCAGGCCGAAGACATCCTGAAGCTGACCGTGCGCAACGCGGGTGGCGGCATGGTGCCCTTCTCCTCCTTCGCCAGCGTGACATGGGAGCAGGGGCCGTCGCAGGTCGTCAGCTATAACGGCTATCCGGCGGTCCGCATCGCCGGCGCGGCCGGGCCGGGCTACAGTTCCGGCGCCGCCATGGCCGAGATGGAGCGGCTGGCGGCCGAACTGCCGCAGGGCTTCGGCTATGAATGGACCGGGCAGTCGCTGGAGGAGATTCAGGCCGGGTCGCAGGCGACGCTGCTTTACGCGATGAGCATCCTGTTCGTCTTCCTGCTGCTTTCGGGGCTTTACGAAAGCTGGTCGATCCCGCTTTCCGTGATGCTGGTGGTGCCGCTGGGCGTTCTGGGCTGCGTCGTCGCGGTCATGCTGCGCGACATGCCCAACGACATCTATTTCAAGGTCGGGCTGATCGCCATCATCGGGCTTTCGGCCAAGAACGCCATCCTGATCGTGGAATTCGCCAAGGACCTGCGCGCACAGGGGCAAAGCCTGATCGACGCGGCGGTGACGGCGGCGAAGCTGCGCTTCCGGCCGATCCTGATGACCTCGCTCGCGTTCACGCTGGGCGTGGTGCCCTTGGCCATCGCCACCGGCCCCTCGGCGGCAAGCCAGAACGCCATCGGAACCGGGGTGATCGGCGGCATGGTCGCGGCCACGGTGCTGGCGGTGTTCTTCGTGCCGGTGTTCTTCGTCTTCGTGCTGGGCGCGGTCAGCCGGCTGACCGGCGGCAGGACGGTGGCCGGGCCGCAGGCCGATACGGCGGGCTAGGCTCCGGCGCCGCCGCAGGCACGGGCGGGACCAAGCCCGCCCGTGCCGCCATTCCCCTTTCCGCGACCCCGTCCCGGGCCGCGTCAACCAGAGAGTTTCGGATGATCCAGACCATGCCACTTTCCCGCCGCGGCCTGCTGGGCGGGCTGGCCTCGACCCTTGCGCTCGCCGCCTGCAACCCGGTCAGCTATACCGCGCCCCGGGCCGAGGTGGCCGGCGCTTTCGCCGCCAATTCCCCGGCCCGCCGCGCCGGCTCCAATGCCTGGTGGGCGGCCTTTCGCGACAGGCAGCTGGACGCGCTGATCGCTGCCGGGCTCAAGCGCAATCTGGACGTGCAGACCGCCGTCGCCACCATCCGCGAGGCGCAGGCCAATGCCCGCCTGGTCGGCGCCAGCGACCTGCCGCAGGTCGATGCGCAGGGCTCGGCCGGGCGCAACCGCAACGAGACGGGCATCGTCGAAAGCAGCTCGGCCACGCTGGGCGTGTCCTGGCTGGTCGATCTGTTCGGCCAGAACCGCGCGGCGCGGCAGGGCGCCTCGGCCCGGCTGGACGCGGCCTATCTTTCGGCCGAGGTGGCGCGGTTGACCGTGGCCAGCGCCATCGCCTCGGCCTATGTCGATGCGCGCTATTACCAGGAGGCGCTGGCCCTGACCCGGCAGAGTCTGGAAAGCCGCCGCCGTACGCTGGAGATGACCCGCACCCAGGACGCCTTCGGCAGCGTCTCGCGGCTGGAGGTGTTGCAGGCCGAGCAGTTGGTGGCGCAGGCCGAGGCGGCCCTGCCCGGGCTGGAGGTCGGCTTCGACCAGTCGGTGAACCGGCTGGCCACGCTGACCGCCGGGCGCAGCGCCGATATCGCCGCGCAGCTGCGCAAGGGCGGCGGCCAGCCGCGCGCCCGCTACAGCGCCAGCGTCGGCGTGCCGGCCGACGTGGTCCGGGTGCGCCCGGACGTGCGCATGGCCGAGCGCAATCTCGCCGCCGCCGCCGCCGATGTGGGCGAGGCGCAGGCGGCCTTCTATCCCAAGCTCACGCTGTCCGGTTCGGTCACGCCGACGAATATCGCCGGCGGCGGCAGCAGCAAAAGCTGGGGCTTCGGCCCGCAGATCTCGGTGCCGCTCTTCTCGGGCGGCGCCAACCAGGCGCAGCTTTCTGCCGCGCAGGCGCGGGCGGAACAGGCGCGGCTGGCCTGGCAGGCTTCGGTGCTGGGCGCGGTCGAGGAGGTCGAGAACGCGCTGGCCGGCTACAACCGCGACGCCCGTGCCGTCGCCGCGCAGGCGCGGCTGGTCGAGAACGCGCGCGAGACGGTCGGGCTGACCCGCAGCTCTTACGAGCTGGGCGAGGCGGATTTCTTCCCGGTTCTGGATGCCGAGCGCAGCCTGCTGTCGGCCCGGCAGGAACTGGCCGCCGCCGTGCGCCAGCAGGCGTTGAATTTCGTCGCGCTCAGCGCGGCTTCGGCGGGCGGGGTGGGCCTGCCGGTTTCCTGACGGCGCCGGCCGGTCTGGCCGGCTTACGGCCCGCTTGAAAACGCGGGGGCCGAAGGGCCCCCTGCCGACTTATCGGCCGCGGCCGGTCAGGGGCCCGGAACCGGCCGCCCGTCGCACGGCACGGCGAGGGCGTGTCTACAGCGGATCGACCGCGAAGGCGGGCATTCTTTCGCCCGCGTCCAGCGCCGCCAGATAGCGCCGGCCGCAGTCCAGCGCCTCGCGGATGGTCACGTCCATATCCAGATAGCGATAGGTGCCCAGCCGCCCCACGAAGGTGACGTTCGGCTCGGCCTCGGCCCGCGCGACGTAATCGGCCAGAATCGCCTTTTCCGCCACCAGCCGGATCGGGTAATAGGGGATGTCCTCGGGCCCGCATTCGCGCGAGAATTCGCGATAGAGCACCGAGCCGTCATGCTCTTCCCAGGGCGCGAAATGCTTGTGTTCGGTGATGCGCGTCCAGGGCACGTCCACGTCGCCGTAATTCATCACCGCGCAGCCCTGCCAGTCGCCCTGGTAATCGAACCGTTCGAAATCCAGCGTGCGATAGCCCAGCCGGCCCAGTTCATAGCCGAACCAGCCGTCGATGGGGCCGGAATAGAAGACGTGATCGTAATCGCCGGCCTCGGCGCGGCTGACCGCGGTGTTCAGCCGCACCGTGATGCCGGGATGGTCCAGGATGCGTTCGACCAGGGCGGTGTAGCCGTTTTCCGGCATGCCCTGGAACCTGTGGAAGAAATAATTGTCGTCATAGTTGAAGCGCACCGGCAGCCGCTTCAGGATCGAGGCCGGCAGCTCGGTCGGTGAACAGCCCCATTGCTTCAGCGTGTAGCCCTTGAAGAAGGCCTCGTAGAGCTCGGGGCCGACGAAGCGCAGCGCCTGTTCCTCGAAGGTCTGCGGATCGCTGATCGAGCGGTCGGCCTTGCCCTCGATGAAGGCGCGGGCCTCGTCCGGGCGCAGGGTCTTGCCGAAGAACTGGTTGATGGTGTGCAGGTTCACCGGCAATGAATAGACCGCGCCCTGCGAGGTGGTCTTGACCCGGTTCTTGTAGGGCAGGAAGGTCTCGAACCCATTGACATAGTCCCAGACCTCGGCGTCGTCGGTGTGGAAGATATGCGGCCCGTAGACATGCACCATGACGCCAGTCGCCGCGTCGCGGGTGGTGTGGCAATTGCCGGCGACATGCGGCCGCGCGTCCGCCACGGTGACCTGGTGCCCGGCCTCGGCCAGCACGCGCCCGATCACCGCGCCGGACAGGCCCGCGCCCACCATCAGACAATGTTTCGCCATGGGACTCTCCGAAACGGTTGGAAATGGGGCCGGCTTATTGCGCAGCCATGTGGGTGGTGCCGGGCGCGGCGGGCGGGGCCTCGATCCCCAGCCGGGCGGTCCAGAACCCGGTGTTGGCGAGTTCCGCATAGCCCTCGCGCCATTCCGCCTTGAGGCGGGGATAGTCCCGCATCAGCCGCAAGCCGTTCCTCAGCATCCGCCAGCCTTCGCGCAGCGCGGCGCGCTTGGAATGGCGCACGGTAAAGCTTTGGCTGCCGTCGGCGCTGAGATAGGTGATCCGGGCCGCCCCCCAGGTCTGGCGGATCTGGCCGCGCTGGCTCGACCGCAGCACCAGCTGGTTGCCGTAGAGCCGGAAGAAGGGCAGCAGATGCCCGTTCAACGTGGCCTTCATCAACAGCCGCGGCAGAAGCCGGTGCGGGTTGAAGCGGATGCGCGACCGCGGCGGCCTGCCCCGAAGCGGCGCCCAGGCCTCGTCCTTGCGCAGGGCGGCGAGGGTCGCGCGCCGTTCCGCCATGTCGGCATTGGCGGCAAAGAAGGCCGGCCCGCGCATCACGTCCTCGACCGCGAGGTTCAGCGCCGCGAGGGTTTCGTAATGGCATTGGAACAGGCTGCGCAGGAAGAACCAGGCGGGCATGGTCAAGGTCTTGAACAGGCCGATATCCATTTGCGGCAGGGCGAGGTGATGCACGATATGGCTGCGCAGGTCCAGATAGAGCGTCTGCAGCGATTCCTTGTCCGAGAAATCGGCGTCCTGGAAACAGACCACCCCCGGCAGGGTCACGATGTCGAAATCGTTGGCGATCGAGAAGCTGACATCGTCGCCGCGCACGAAGAACGGGAAGGGCCGGTATTTCGTCAGGGCGACGGGAAAGGCGAAATACCACCAGCCGCCATAGAAGTTCTGCGGCTTGTCCGCGGTGGACTCCATTTCCATGCGCGAGACCTGGTCGAAATTGCGCAGGTCGGTGCCCAGCCATTGCGGCTGGCAGTGCCGTTCGAAAAGGGCGCCGCTTTCCCACAGCGCCCAGCGGTGGTTGGCCATGGTCATGCCGCCCGCCACGGCGGTCCTGGGATCGGTCGCATGGGCGAGGAAGGTCCAGGTCCGCTCGACCGCGCCCATATGGACCGAGGCGTCGTCGTCCATGAACAGGCAATGCGTGGCGCCGCGGGCCTCGGCCTCGATCAGGCCGCGGGCGAAGCCGCCCGAACCGCCGAGATTTTCGTTGTCGATGGGCGTGACATGGTCCGAGGGGCGAATCCCCGCGCTACGCCCGTTATCGACCACGATCAGGTGCAGATGCGGTGCCAGCGGCGTCTCGGCCATGAAGGACTCGAACCGGGCGACGCTGGCGCGGACCGCCTCCTCGCGCCGGAAGGTGGTGATGGACAGCGCCAGTTGCGGCTGCCGCCTGGGCGCCTGCCGGCTTTCCCAGGCGGCGCCGGCCAGCCTGCCCTCGCCAAGCGCGCGCAGCGAGAAGCAGACCAGCCCCACGGGTTCGGGCAAGAGCAGCGGGGTCAGGTCCAGCCGGGAGGGCTGGTCTGGCGTAAGCTCGACGATCTCGTTCACCGGCCGCTCCCACGAGCGTTCCGCGAGGATCTGGAACACCACGAGTTCGAACCGCCCTTCGCCCTCGAGCCGCAGGCCGAGGTCGGAAAGCCCGCAATGCCGGCGCCATTTCCCCAGGTTGAACAGGTTGGCGGCGGTGTTGAACTCCGCCAGTCCGCCAGCGGAAAAGCAGATGCTGCGCGTCGCGCCGGAATAGGCCGCCGCGCCGCCGAGTCGCATATAGAGCAGATGCTCGGTCGAGATCCCGACCTCGGGCCAGAGCAGGGATTGCAGGGTGTGAAAGGGGACAGACTCGGGCTGGATCATAACAACAGATGTCCGGTGAACTGAGCGAATTCGGAGATGGTGATTTGCCCGAGGTTGCTGGTCGGGTCTTCCCTGCGTCGTGGGGGGAAAAGGGGTGCCGGCTTGTCCGGGAAATACGTTGTCCTGACCCATTCGTTGGCGCTGGAAAAATGGGCCATGATGCGCTCGGACTGTTCACGCGAAAGACGTGCGCGCGGCTCGACCGGCAGGGTTTCGATCCGTCCTTGCAGCCTTTGCCGCAGCGGGTTGGGCTTTCCGTTCCAATGATAAGAAATAAAGGGGTGCATCTGGCGCAGGAATTCGAGCGCGGGCGCAGACAGTCCGGTATTGTCATTGGCGCTACGCCGAAGCTGCGACATGTCGGGCGGGTTTCCGGAAAACACGACATCGAAGAAATCGGTCAGGATGTCTTGGCCTACCAACTCGTCGCGGTCGAAGATGCGCACCGTTACCCGATCCCGACCGAAGGATTCATTCCAGAATTCGAGAATCCTGCGGTGGAAAATGTAGGGGACCATCACGGTATTGCCGAGCGCCTCATCGACGAAGCTGTCGAAGGTCATGCCTCCAAAACCGCGCCTCATGTACTCCCCATACATGCTGAGCAAGGCATCGTCCTGCCGCCGCAGATAGACCAGGATCCGGACTTCGTCGAAAATCTCGGAGAGAAAGGCTGCGAGATTCTGGACACCCTGCGGGCCGCTGATATTGGCTGTCAGGTTCTCGGAGGAAAGCAGGACGGTATGGATTTCTCCGTTCGCCTCGTCGATTTGCCGTCGCAGATGCGCGCTCAGCTTCGTGCCAAACTCTCTTGCCTCCTCTAGCGATTCAATACCGTAGTCGCGCGCAAAGACCGAGATATAGTTCGCACATGCATATAGCAGGCTGATGTGATTGACGTCAGGCACCAGCATGTCCGGATAGAGTATGCCATGGCCGCGCAGCCATCCCGCATTCTGGGCGCAAGTATTTTGCAAGAATGTCGAGGCGGTCTTGGGGTGGCCGATATGGCAGATCACTTTCATGGTTCAGATGGCACGCTGATGGCTGACAGGATACTTTTTGGTCCAGACGAAATCCGGTCCTTGCATCTGACGATTCGAAGAACCGCCCTGCAAGCCGGAGCCGAACTTTTCATGATCGGGGAGAGAGGGGATGCGAAGGGCTTGGGTCACAGGGTCTGGTCTCGAGCAGGGGGTTCGGGATGCGGCAGCGCCATCTCGGCCCCGCAGTCCGGGGATTTAGCCCATTATGGCAGCGGAGGAAAGCACCAATGGCTTGCTGCTTGGCCCCGGAAAGCCGTCCGCGCCGGCTTTGATGCGTTTTGCCTGCCTTCTCGTCCCATGGCCTCGAAGGCCCCGCGCGGCGGATGCCTCTGTCGGCGGTTTCCCAGGCGGGTCGGCCAGGCCGCGGCGCCCGACTGCGCTTTCCGTCCTGACCACCGGCATCACGCAATCCGGCCCGTCATGCCTCCGCGCGGGAGTGATCGCGCAGGCGATCATCGCCTATCTGGGGCGAGGGGCCGGGACGGGCCCATGGGCCGGCTTTTGCGATACGGCTTCACCCCTGGCGGCTCTGGCCGCTTGCCCCGGCGACGGTCCGCCTGCGAAGCGAACCCGTTCCCGCCCTGCGACGAACCTGCGGGTCCCCGCAAGACGCCTGTCTCCGCTGACCGCCGGCACTCGCCCCAGTTGGAGGCAGCCGACCAAAAGCAGGGCGGGCGGCCCCGGGGGAGGCGCCTGCCCGGGGCCGAAGCTTTTCATTGCATATATTCGCAATATCGAATAGACAATCTGCGAACCGGCGTGAATGCCCATCGACACATGCAGCAGAAGCGAGGCGATTCCATGGCCAATGCCCCTGAAGTGACCGGCTTTTACGAGTCCCGCACCGGTTCGGTGCAATATGTCGTGGCCGATCCGGAAACCGGGAAATGCGCGATCGTCGATCCGGTGCTGGACTATGACGAGAAATCCGGCGCCACCGCGACCATCGAGGCGGACCGCATCCTCGGTTTCATCGCCGAGAAGGGCTATGAGGTGCAGTGGATCCTGGACACCCATCCCCATGCCGACCATTTCTCGGCCGCCGACTATCTCAGGCGCAAGACCGGCGCGCCCACCGCCATCGGCGAGAAGGTGGTGGAGGTGCAGAAACTGTGGAAAGGCTATTACAACTGGCCCGACTTCCCGACGGACGGTTCGCAATGGGACAGGCTTTTCGCCGAGGGCGAAAGCTTCGAGCTCGGCAATATCCCGGCGCGCGTGATGTTCTCGCCCGGCCATACGCTGGCCTCGATCACCTATGTGATCGGCGACGCGGCCTTCGTGCATGACACGCTGTTCATGCCCGACAGCGGCACCGCCCGCGCCGATTTCCCCGGCGGCGACGCGCATGGGCTGTGGCGCTCGATCCAGGCCATCCTGGCCCTGCCGGACGACACGCGGCTCTTCACCGGCCACGACTATTGCGAGGGCGGGCGCGAGCCGCGCTGGGAATCGACGGTGGCCGAGCAGAAGACCGCAAACATCCACATGGCGCGACATCGCAGCGAGGCGGAATTCGTCGCCGCGCGCGAGGCCCGCGACCGGACCCTGCCGATGCCCAAGCTGATCCTGCATGCCCTGCAGGTCAACATCAATGCCGGGCGCCTGCCCGAGCCCGAATCCAATGGAAGGCGCTATCTTAAGATCCCGCTCGGCCTGCTGCAGGCCCCCTGGGAGTGAGAAAGGAACAAGAGATGCAGATCAATATCGGAACCCCCGAACGCGTCCTGCGGCTGATCCTCGGCGTCCTGCTGGTGGTCCTGCCGTTCCTCGTCGGGCTGTCCAGCCTGTGGACCTGGGTATCGGTGGTCGCCGGCCTGGTGCTGCTGGTCACCGGCGCGATACGCTTTTGCCCGGTCTGGTCGCTGCTGGGCATCCGCCGGGGGGGCAAGGAATGACCGAGTTCACGCCCTGGCAATCCGCCCTGGGCGGGGCGCTGATCGGGCTGGCGGCGGTGCTGCTGATGGCGCTGCACGGGCGCATCGCCGGCATGACCGGGATCGTCTCGGGTCTGCTGGGACCGGCATCCGGCCCCGAGGCAGGCGGGCGCGGCTGGCGGCTGGCCTTTCTGGCGGGGGCGGCGGTCGCGCCGCTGCTGCTGGCGGCGGTGGCGGGCATGGCGATCCCCTTCGCCAGCCCGTCGCCGCCGATCTGGACGGCGATCGGCGGCTTCGCCGTCGGGCTGGGGGCGGGCATCGGCGGCGGCTGCACCTCGGGGCACGGCGTCTGCGGCATGGCGCGGCTTTCCCGGCGTTCGGTCGTGGCCACCCTGACCTTCATGCTGGCCACCGGCGTCACCGTCCATGTCATTCGCCATGTGATCGGGGGGTTCTGAGATGCCTGTGCTTTCCGCCCTGCTGATCGGCCTGATCTTCGGCGCCGGGATCGCCGTATCGGGCATGATAAACCCGGCCAAGGTGCTGAACTTCTTCGACCTCGCCGGCAGCTGGGACCCTTCGCTGGCCTTTGTCATGGGGGGCGCCCTGGCGGTGACCTTCATCGGCTACCGCATGGTGCTGAAACGGTCCGCGCCGCTCTGCGGCGACCGCTTCCACCTGCCGGCCCGTCGCGACATCGATGCGGCTCTGGTCGGGGGTTCGGCGCTGTTCGGGATCGGCTGGGGCATCGCCGGCTTTTGCCCGGGCGGCGCGATCCCGGCGCTTGGCCTGCTGCGCCCCGAGCCGGTGGTCTTCGTCGCGGCGATGCTGGCCGGCATCGCCTTGGCGCGGCTGCTGCGCGGGCGCGGTGCAGGCCGGTCCGCCACCGGCCCGGGCCAGGGGGCGCGGGTCAGCTGCGGGGCAGGGCGCGGCGCTAATCGGCCGGCCCCGGGGGCAACGCCTCGCGCACCAGCGCGCCGCGATAACGGATGACCCTGCGGCTCAGATCGTGGGCGGCGCGGATCGCGGCGGGGATGTCGGCGCCCCGAATCCGGGCCGCCAGATAGCCCGCGTTGAAGCTGTCCCCGGCCGAGGTCGTGTCCACCGGCACCTCGCGCGGCAGGTCCTCGACCAGCCCCGCGCCCTCGTTCCCGCCATAGAGCACCGGATCGCCGCCGGCCTTGACCACGACCTGCCCGGCCCCGCAAGCGAGGTAGCGTGCCACCGTCGCCTGCGGATCGGCATCGCCGAAGAAGCCGCGCTCGTCGTCGAAGCTGGGCAGGACCAGGTCGGCGATGGCGGCGGCCGCCTCGATCTCGCGGCGCATGGTGGGGATGTCCGGCCACAGCTTGGGCCGCAGGTTGGGGTCGAAGACCACCTGCGTGCCCGCCGCACGGGCGGCCTTCAGCGCCGCGATCAGTGCGGTCCGGCCGGCCTCGGGCAGGATGCCCAGGGTGATGCCCGAGACATAGGCGATGGCCACGCCTTGCAGCGCCGCGGCCAGCGCGGCCGGATCGTCGGCCAGCCCCTTGGCCGCCGAGGTGTCGCGCCAATAGCTGAAGCTGCGCTCGCCATCCTTCAGCGAGATGGCATAGAGCGCGATCTCGCGGCTTGGGTCGCGCCCGACATGGGCGGCGTCGATTCCCTCGGCGGTCAGGAAATCGACCATCTGCTGCGAGAACTCGCCGGTGCCGACGCGGCTGCAATAGGCGACGCGCCAATCCGCCGGCAGCAGGCGGCGCAGATACCAGGCCGTGTTCAGCGTGTCGCCGGCGATGCCCAGCCGCCACAGCCCGTCCCGGCCCGAGGGCGACAGCTCGACCATCGCCTCGCCGATGGAAAGGATCGCCTGGCCGGTCACGATGCCAGTTCCTTCGCCATGGCCGCGCGCAGCCCGTCGCGGCGGATATGGGTGACGGTCCGGCGCACCGCCTGTATGAAGCCGGCATCCCCGACCAGCGCAGGCGGCGCCAGTCCCGGCAGCGCCAGGACCGAACGGGTCAGGGTCTCGTCGTCCTCGCCCGCCTTGCGGGCCAAGTCCAGCAGCACCGGGCCGCGCGGATCGTCCGGGGCCTGCTGCTGCGCCGCCAGCCAGGCCAGCCAGATCGCGGTGGCGAAGGCGAAGGGGCGGGCGTCGCCGCCGGCCTGCAGCGCCCCGGCCGCGGGGGCGAACCAGCGTTGCGGCAGCTTTTCGGTGCCGTCCATGGCGATCTGGCGGGTCTGGTGGGCGATGGCCGGGTTGGCGAAGCGCGCCAGCAGCGCCGCGGCATAGGCTTCGGGGTCGAGCCCGGCGCCCTGCGGCAGGGTCGCGCCCGCCGCCCGCATGTGGCGACGGACCAGCGCCGTCAGCGCCGGATCGGCCATGACGTCGCGGACATGGGGCAGGTCCAGCAGCTGCCCGGCATAGGCGATCAGCGAATGGCTGCCGTTCAGCATGCGCAGCTTCATCGCCTCATGGGGGCGGACGTCCTGGACGAACAGCGCGCCGCCGGCCTCCCATGCCGGGCGGCCTTGCGGGAAATGGTCCTCGATCACCCATTGGCTGAAGGGCTCGGTCTCGACGCAGGCCAGGTCGCGATGGCCGGTCAGCGCCTCGACATCGGCCAGGGTGCGCTCGGTCGTGGCCGGGGTGATGCGGTCCACCATGGTCGCCGGAAAGGCGACATGATCGGCGATCCAGCCCGCCAGGCCGGGATCGCGGCGGCGGGCAAAGCCCAGCACGCCGGCGCGCAGCAAGGCGCCGTTGTCCGGCAGGTTGTCACAGCTGAGCACCGCGAAGGGCGCGGCCCCGGCCTCGCGCCGCGCCGCCAGGGCCGCGGTGATGATGCCCAGCACGCCCTGCGGCTCCTGCGGCTGCGCCAGGTCGGCGGCCACCGCCGGATGGGCCGGATCGGCATCCATGGCGGCGCGGTCGATCCCGTAAGCCTTTTCCGAGACGGTCAGCGACAGGATGCGGATCGCCGGATCGCAGGCGGCGCGCAGGATCGCCGATGCGTCGCCGCCGATGGCCGGGCCATGCGCGCCGATCACCCGCGCCCGGTCGCTTTCGGACCGCTCCAGCACGGTGAAAAGCCCGTCCTGCGCGTTCAGCGCATCCGGGACGTCGCGGCTGCGCAGGTTGGCGCCGAGGATGCGCCAGTCGCCGCCCCCGGCCGCCAGCGCGTCGTCGGTATGAACCGCCTGATGCGCGCGGTGAAAGGCGCCCAGTCCCAGATGCAGGATGCCCATGCCATGCGCCGCGCGGTCATAGCGCGGCCGCGCGACGCCGGGCGGCAGGTCGGCCAGTCCGGTCAGGCGCGGGCTCATGGCCGCGCCCCGTGGCTCAGCGCCAGTTCGACCCCGCGCAGTTCCGCCAGGCCCTTGAGCCGGCCGATGGCGGGATAGCCGGGCTGCCCGCCGCGGCCGATATCGTCCAGGATGTCCTGCCCGTGGTCGGGGCGCATCGGGATCACGGCATCGGCGCGGCCGGCGGCGCGGCGCTTGGCCTCCTCCCGCAGGACGGCGGCGACCAGCGCCACCATGTCGGTCTGGCCGCCCAGATGCTCGTCCTCGAAGAACGAGCCCCGGATCGCGTCCGTGTCGCGGCGCACGTTGCGCAGGTGCAGGAAATGCACCCGGTCGCCCAGCCGCTCCATCATGCCCGGCAGGTCGTTGTCCGGCCGCGCCCCCAGCGAGCCCGAGCAGAGCGTGATGCCGTTCGCCGGCATATCCACGGCGGCCATGCGCTCGGCGTAATCCGCCTCGGTGGACATGACGCGCGGCAGGCCCAGCAGACCGAAGGGCGGGTCGTCGGGATGGCAGCACAGCCGCACCCCGATTTCTTGCGCGACGGGGACGACCTGTTCCAGGAAGTCGTGGAAATGCCGGCGCAGCACCGCGTCGGTGACGGGGGCATAGCTGTCCAGCAGCGTCCGCACATCGTTCAGGGTGAAATGCTCGGCCGCGCCGGGCAGGCCGAAGACCACGTTGCCGGCCAGCTCTTCGCGCCGGGCCTCGTCCATCTGGGCGAAGCGGCGGGCGGCTTCCTCGCGGACCTCCTCGGGGAAATCCTCGGCCGCGCCCTTGCGCTGCAGGATATGAATGTCGAAGGCGGCGAAATCGGTGAAGTCGAAGCGCATGCAGCGCGCGCCGTTCGGGCGCCGCCAGGCCAGATCGGTGCGGGTCCAGTCCAGCACCGGCATGAAATTGTAGCAGATCACCTCGATCCCCGCCTCCTTCAGGTGCCGCATCGAGGTGATCCAGTTGGCGACATGCGTCCGCCAGTCGCCGGTCTGGGTCTTGATCGCCTCGCTGACCGGCAGGCTTTCGACCACCTCCCATTTCAGGCCCGAGGGCGCGCCGTCGGTCATCACCGCCAGCTCGGCCTGCCGGCGGGCGATTTCCTCGGGGGACCAGACGGTCCCGGTCGGGACGTGGTGCAGGGCGGTCACAACGCCCTGCACCCCCGCCTGCAGCATGTCGTCGATCGAGACCCGATCCTTGGGACCGAACCAGCGCCAGGTATGTCGCATTCACGTTTTCCTTGTTCTTCAGGCGGCATTGCCGCGGTCGTCGGGCCACAGGCAGCCGGGACCGAAATCCTTGATGTCGTTGACGCCGCAAAGCGCCATGGTGATGTCCATTTCGCGGCGCAGGATGGCCAGTGCCGCCTCGACGCCCCTTTGCCCCATGGCACCCAGCCCATAGGTGAAGGCGCGGCCGACAAAGACGCCGTTCGCACCGCTGGCGATGGCCTTCAGCGCCTCCTGTCCCGACTGGATGCCGCCGTCGAGATAAAGCGGAAAGTCCGTGCCGACCGCCCGGCGGATCGCGGGCAGCGTGCGGATGGTCGAGGGGGCGCCGTCCAGCTGCCGCCCGCCATGGTTCGAGACCAGGATCGCGTCGCAGCCGGTATCCAGCGCGCGCCGCGCGTCCTCGGGGTCGTTGATGCCCTTGAGGATCACCGGCCCGCCCCATTTGCGGATGATCTGCTCGACCCGATTCCAGTCCAGCCGCTGGTCGAACTGGCGCGCGGTCCAGTCCATCAGGTCGCCCAGGCTTTCGACGCCCCGGGCATGGCCGACGATATTGCCGAAGCTGCGCCGGCGCGTGCCCAGCATCCCCAACGCCCAGCGGGGATGCAGGGCGATGTCGATCAGGTTCGGCAGCGTCAGCCGGGGCGGCGCGGTCATGCGGTTCTTCAGATCCTTGTGGCGCTGGCCCTGGATGGTCAGGTCCAGCGTCAGCACCAGCGCCGTGACCCCGGCCCGGCGGGCGCGGTCGAGGATGTTGTCCAGGAACTCCTCGTCCCGCAGGGTGTAGAGCTGGAACCAGAACGGCGCCCCCGTCGCCTGCGCGATATCCTCCAGCGAGCACATCGACATGGTCGATAGCGTGAAGGGCACGCCGGCGGAATGCGCGGCGCGGGCGGCGTGGATCTCTCCGTCCGGGTGCTGCATGCCCAAAAGGCCCACCGGAGCCAGCGCCAGGGGCATCGAGACCGGCTGGCCCAGCATGGTGGTGGCAAGGCTGCGGGATTCGATGTTCCGGGCCACGCGCTGGCGCAGCAGGATGCGTTCGAAATCGGCGCGGTTGGCGCGATAGGTGCCGCCGGTCCAGGCGCCGACATCCACGTAATCGTAGAACATGCGCGGGACGCGCCGCCGGTGCAGGCGGCGCAGATCCTCGATCTCGGTGATGACCGGCATGAGTTCAGGCCTCGAAATCCAGCTGCACCTTGACAGCCTGCGCCCGGTCGCCGGCAAGATCGAAGGCGCGCTGCGCTTCGGCAGCGGGCAGGACTTGCGTGACCATGGGCGACAGGTCGATCTCGCCCGCGCCGATCATGCGCACGGCCTGCGCGAACTCGCGGTCGAAGCGGTGGGTGCCGACCAGGCGCAGCTCCTTGGCGACGATCAGGTTCAGCGGCAGGGGCAGGGTGCCGCCGACGCCGATCTGCACCACGGTGCCCTGCGGCCGCGTCACGCCGATGGCCTGCGCGATGGCATGGGGATTGGCCGAGCATTCCAGCACCACGTCGATGCGGCCCTTGCCCTCGGCCAGATCGGCCAGCGCGTCGGGCTGTTCGGCCACGTTCACCGCCCGGTCGGCGCCCATGCGGCGGGCGATGTCCAGCGTGAAGTCCTGCACATCCGTCACCACGATCTCGGCCGCGCCGCGCAGGCGGGCCAGCGCGGTGCAGATCGCGCCGATGGGCCCGGCGCCGGTGACCAGCACCCGCTGGCCGGCCAGGTCGGGCGCCATGGTCAGGGCGTGCAGGCAGACGGCCAGCGGCTCGGCCCCCGCCGCGGCTGCGGCGTCTGCCCCGTCGGGCAGCGGCAGGCACTGCCCGACGGGATGATAGAGCCGGCTGCGAAAGAAGCCGTTCTCATGCGGGAAGCGCATGGCCGAGCCGTTGAAGCGCATGGCCAGGCAATGCCGCTCGGCGCCCGCGCGGCAATATTCGCATTCGCCGCAGGGGCGCGAGGGCGACAGCGCGACCAGTTGACCGGCCCCGAGGCCCGAGCCTTCGGGCGCGGCCTCGACCACGCCCGCGGCTTCGTGGCCCAGCACGATGGGCTCGCGCACCCGGACCGGGCCGAAGCCGCCGTCATGGTAGTAATGCAGGTCCGAGCCGCAGATGCCGCCGCGCAGCACGCGGATCAGGGCAGCGCCCTCGGCGGGTTGCGGATCGGGCAGGGGCTCGATCCGCAGGTCGTGGGCCGCATGCAGGCGGCAGGCGATGTCCCGTGTCATGTCAGTTCCCCATCAGCGTCGTCGGCAGCCAGGTGGCGAAGGGCGGGTAATAGGAGACCAGCAGCAGCACGATGATGTTCGAGATCAGGAAGGGAATGACCGCGCTGATCACCTTGGCCAGCGGCTCGCGCGCGATGTTGCAGGCGACGAACAGGCAGACGCCCACCGGCGGCGTGGTCAGGCCGATCATCAGGTTCAGGACCGCGAAGGTCGCGAAATGCAGCGGCTCGATGCCGACGCTGGTCGCCAGCCCCAGCAGCGGCACGAACAGGATGATCAGCGCGGCGATGGTCTCCATGAACATGCCGATCGCCAGCAGCAGCACGTTGATCAGCAGGATGACCAGGATCGGGTTGTCGGTGATCGCCAGCACGGTGCTGACCAGCATCTGCGGGATGCGCTCGGATGCCAGGATCGAGCCGAAGACATTGGCGAAACCCACCAGCGCCAGGATGCCGGCCGAGGAGACGGCGCTGTTGACGACGATGCGCGGCACCGCACGGATCGGCAGCTCGCGATAGACGAAGGCGCCGACGACAAAGGCGTAGAGGCAGGCGACGATGGCGGTCTCGGTCGGGGTGGCGATGCCGGTCAGCAACCCGCCGATGATCAGCCCGGTCATGGCCAGCGCCCAGAAGGCGGCGAGGAAGGCCGCGACCAGCTCGCCGAAGCCCTGCCATTGCTGGCGCGGATAGTTGCGGCGCACGGCCAGGATATAGCAGGTGATCGCCATGCCGATGCCCATCAGCACGCCCGGCACCGCGCCGGCAAGGAACAGCTGGCCGACCGAGATGCCCGACAGGGCGCCGACGATGATCATCGGCACGCTGGGCGGCAGCATCGGGCCAACCGTGGCCGAGGCGGCGGTGATCGCGGCAGCGAAATCGCCGGGATAGCCGGATTTCTTCATGCCGGGGATCATCACGCCGCCGGTCGCCGCGACATCGGCGACCGCCGTGCCCGAGACGCCGCCGAACATCATCGAATCCGCGACGTTCGCCATGGCCAGCCCGCCGCGCATCCAGCCCACCATGGCATTGGCCAGGCGGATGATGCGTTCGGTGATGCCGCCGAAATTCATCAGGTTGCCGGCCAGGATGAAGCCGGGAATGCACAGCAGCACGAAGACGTCCATGCCGGCATACATGCGCTGCGGGATGATGACGACCGGCAGGCCCGCCGACAGGATATAGGCCAGCGAGGCCAGCCCCAGACAGACCGCGACTGGCACGCCAAGCGCCAGCGTCACGATGAAGGTGGTCAGAAGCAGGAAAAGGTCCATGGATCAGGCTTCCTCGGCAAGGTGGGGCCGCCCGTCATCGGTGCCGGCGATCATGCCGATCACGCGCAGCAGGGCGAACAGGCAAAGCAGGACGGACAGCACCAGCACCGAGGCGTGGATGATGTCCATCGGCCAGCGCAGGCTGGGCGCGCGCTGGAAGGCCCCGATCTGGGTGAATTTCCAGGCCGGCCAGACCATAACCGCGCCAAGCGCCGCCGTGCAGACCGCCGCGATCAGGCGCATCCACCAGGCCTTGCTTTCCGAGACCGTCTCTTGCAGCAGGTCCACGTTCACCAGCTCGCCCGTCATCAGCGACAGGCCGATGCCGAAGGCGGTCATGTAGAGCAGCAGGTAGCGCGACAGTTCCTCGGTCCAGACCGGCGAGGGCAGGCCGAAGGTCCGGGTGGTGATCTGCAGCGTGACCACCGCGATCAGCACGAAGAAGGCGATGCCCACCGCAAACCGGCAGACCGCCGCGAGAATGCGTTGCATTAGAGCCAGATTTTTCATCTGCTTCAAACCCTTGTCGGCAAGTCGCGGCATGCGCGGTGCGCGCCGCGACCGGGCCGGTTAATTGTTGAACAGGTCCTGGACGATGGGCCGGATGCTTTCGTCGACGCTGTTGATGACAGCCTCGCGCGAGCCCTCGGCAAAGGCCGCCTGATCGGTTTCGACGAAGGTCATGCCCTTGGCCTCCAGATCGGCGCGGATGGCGTCCTCGTCCTGCAGGAACTGCTGGCGCTCGAACTCCTGGGCGCGGCGGGCGGCTTCCAGCATGTGGCCCTGATCCTCTTCGGACAGGCGCTGCCAGACCTGCTCGGCCACGGTCAGATAGATCCAGCCCCGCACATGCTCGGTCAGGTTCACATGGCTCTGCACCTCGTTCAGCGAGGCGGCCTGGATCAGCGCCAGCGGGTTTTCCTGCCCGTCGATGGTGCCGTTCTGCAGCGAGGTGAACACCTCCGAGAAGGCCATCGGCGTCGGCTGCGCGCCGAGCGCGGTCCAGGTGTCGACAAACAGCGGCACGTTCGGCACCCGCATGCGCATGCGATTCAGCTCGGCCGGGCTGGTGATGGCGCGGTTGGCGGTCAGGTTGCGCGCGCCGCGGGCGAAATAGGCGATGGGGCGGACCTGGGCGCGTTCGATGATCTGCGCCTCGATCTCTTTGCCGATCTCGCCGCCGGCGACCTCGTCCATGTGTTCAAGCGACTGGTAGGCATAGGGAATGGCCAGCAGCGCCGCCATGGGCGCCCAGTTCTGCAGGCTTTCGCCGGTGATGGTCATCTCGACCGTGCCCAGCTGCATGCCGTTGATGAGATCCATCTCGCGGCCCAGCGAGTCGTTGGGAAAGACCTCGACGGCGATGCGGCCCTCGGTCAGTGTCGCCAGTTCCTCGGCGAATTTCAGCGAGGCCTTGTGCCAGGAGTTCTGTTCGTTGGCGAGGTGGCCGAGCTTCAGCGTCAGTTCGGCGGCAGAGGCGCCCATGGCGGAAGCGGCGGTCAGGCATGCCACGGCCAGCGCCGCAAAGCGGCGGCGGTTCAGGGTGATCATCGTTCTCCTCCGGGATGATGCGGGTCAGGGTATGAAAAGTTCGGGACGGCTGCGCGAGATCTCGGGCAGGTCGTTCAGCAACTCGCGCAGATGGCGGCGCATGGCCTGCTCGGCCAGGGCCGGGTCGTGATTGCGCAGGCCCTCGACGATCTCGGCATGCTGGCCGATCAGCTTCTGGATGTCGAAGGTGCGCGCGGTGATGTAGCGCAGACGGTTCATCTGCGACTTAAGCCCCTCCAGCACGACCCAGACCGCCTCTTGCCCGGCCGCCACCGCAAGCAGGCGGTGGAAGCGGTCGTCGAGCCGGACGAAGGTTTCGGCATCGTCGCGCGCCACGGCCTCGCGCTGCTCGTCGATCTCGGCATCCAGGCGGGTCAGCAGCCGCTCGTCGGCCTGTTCGGCCAGCATGCGGACCAGATCGCTTTCCACGGCCTCGCGGATCAGCCGCGCCGAAAGCACCGCCGAAAGCGAGATGCGGCTGATATAGGTGCCGCGCTGGGGCCGCACCTCGGCCAGCCCGTCCGAGGTCAGGCGGATGAAGGCCTCGCGCACCGGCTGGCGGCTGACGCCGATCTGGTTGGCGATCTCGGTCTCGCTCAGGCGAGTGCCGGGGGGCAGGGCGCCGCGCAGGATCGCATCGCGCAGCCATTCATGGACCTGCGGCGCGGTCGAAAGCGTGAAGTCGATATTCGGCTGCATGGACATGAATCACCTCCCGGGCAGCAAAGTATCGCATACTTGCATACTAGTAAATCAAAAATGCATCCCCCATCGGAACGCCGCCGGAAAAACCGGCAGGGCGACTTTCCATCCGCACGGATCTGTGGCACGAAAGCCGGCCATGACCGTCAGCCAGCCCTATGATTTCCTGGTCTATCGCGCCACGCCCGCCGGCATCGTCGCGGCGATCACCGCCGCGCGGCTGAAGCTGCGCACCCTGCTGGTCGAGCCCTCGGGGCGGGTGGGCGGCATGATGACCTCGGGGCTGAATGCCGCCGACACGCTCAACAGCGGCTTGATCACCGGGGTGCCGCTGGAGTTCTTCCGGGCGGTGCGCGACGAATATGCCATGCCGCACCTGCCGGTCCGCATCGAAAGCAGCATGGCGCTGAAGGTCTTTCGCGCCATGCTGGCGCGCAGCGGCGTCGAACTGGCGCTGCATTGCGACATCGGCGGCATCCGCCGCGAGGGACCGCGCCTGGCGGAATGCCGGCTGAGCGACGGCCGGCAGGTGTCGTCACGCTGGTGGGTCGATGCCTCTTACGAGGGCGACCTGATGCACCTTGCCGGCATCCGTCACCGGCTGGGCCGCGAATCCGCCAGCGAGTTCGGCGAAAGCCTGGCCGGACGGCAGCCGTTCGGCCCGCTTCTGCCCTGGCAGCCCAAGGCGGCGATCGACCCGCGGCAGGATGGCCGGCCGCTGCCCTATGTCCTGCCCTGGTCGCCCCCTGCCGAACCGGGAACGGGCGACGACCGGCTGCAAAGCTATTGCATCCGCCCCACGCTGACCAACCGGCCCGAAAACCGCCTGCCGGTCATCGCGCCCGAGGATTTCGATTTCCGCAACTTCGCGTTGTTCCGCCGCCTTGGGCTGCTGATCCGGGCCGGGCGGATCACCTCGAAGGCCATCCCGATGCAGGGCACGACCTTCCAATCGGCCTATTTCAAGCTGAACGAGCTGCCGAACGGCAAGTTCGACATGAATTCCGGCCCGGCCGCGCCGCTGAACAATCCGGCGCTGACGCAGGAATGGGTGAAAGCTTCGATGGAGCGCCGCAAGGCGCTGACCCAGGATTTCGCGCGTTATACCCAGGCGCTGCTGCACTTCATCCAGAACGACGACTCGGTGCCCGTCCGCCTGCGGCGGTTCTTCGGCCAGTTCGGCCTGCCCGCGGACGAATATGCCGATTCGGGCCATCTGCCTCCCGAGGTCTATGTGCGCGAGGGCCGCAGGCTTGTCGGCGCGCATGTCTTTCGCCAGCAGGACATCGAAGGCGGCGGCGTCGATCCGGCCGACGCCATCTGCATCGGCAAATACCATCTGGACTGCAAGCCAGTGCGCTGGCAGGTGAACCGCACCGGGACCAATGTCCTGCGCGAGGGGATGTTCTTTTCGCACAGCGCCCACCGCTATGCCCTGCCGGGCTGGATCATCCTGGCACATCACGATGATTGCCGGAACTTCTTCTCGGTCTGCGGCGTCTCGGCCAGCCATGTCGCCTTCAGCTCGATCCGCATGGAGCCGACCTGGATGGAACTGGGGGCCGCGGCCGCCATGATGGCCCATCTTGCCGACCGGCACGGTGTCCCCGCGCACCAGATCCGGGGCCGGTCGGTGGTGGAACTGCGTCAGGCGCGGTTCCGGCAATGGCCCTCGGCCACCTTCATCCGGGCACGGCTCCGCCGCAAGATCGCCGGATATCGTCGCAAGCTGCCGGGGCAGGGGAAGTCGGCCGGGTGATCCGCCGCCCGGGCAGTCAGCGGGATTCGACCTGCGACAGGATCTCGCGCTCGGTCGCGCGGATCATGCCGCTGTAGCGCTGGTTCTTGAAGCCGAAGATGGTGGAATGCACGTCCTCGCGATGGCCGGCGATGAAGGGCACGGCCGAGACCACCCGCAGCCCCGGCATGCTGTTGAGCCATTCGTCGATGGTATTCGTGCTCGCATCCCCGGCATCTGGGGACCAGTCTGCCATCCATTCCAGCGCGATGCGGTTATAGACGTTGAACACCATGCCCATCATGTGCGGCGTGTGGATGATGTGATTGTCGCCCAGCCGCCTGCGCAGGCTGATCTTGGGCTTGCCCTCGATCCGGGTCATCACGCCGTTGAAGACGTCCCAGTCGGCGCGGTCCAGATAACGGTGGATCGCCGCGCAATATTGCGGGAAATCCGGGCTGAAGAAGGCGTCGTCCTCGCAGATGGTCAGGCGCTCCGCCCCGGATTGCAGCGCCTTGGCGGCGACGGTCTTGTAGCTCCAGGCACAGCCCTTCCAGGCGGGCAGCAGGCGGATGCCGTCGAAGAAGCGGAAGCCGGCCGGATTGCCCTGCCGGAAACTGTCGCGCCTTTGCAGATATTCCGGCAGGCTGATGCAGATATGCGCGCGGTCGCCGATCGGCGGTGCAAAGGCCAGCACCTCCTCCAGATAGCGGGCGGGATCAAGGGCGCCGGCATAGGCGAGCCAGCGCCCGATGGCCAGCCTGGTCTGGTGTCCCGGAGCCCGGTCGGGGACCAGGGTGATGTCGGGCAGCGCCGCCCCCAGCGCCAGCGCGCGGCGCAGGCCTTCCTCCGAACCGACGATCATCGCGCAGCCCGATGCCAGCAGCGCCTGGATCGCGCCGTCCTGCGGTCCGGCCGCCGCAAGATAGTCGTCGTCCAGCACGGCCGCGGCCAGATCCCCCGCGCCAAGCTCGGCAGCGCCGGGGTTGAAGACGATCGAGCGGCAGCCGGCCGAGGCGGCGGCCAGAAGCCCGTGGCGCGCAAGCTCGGCCTGAAACCGCGCCTTCAGCGGCCCGTGGCCGACAAGCGCCATGGGCTGGTCGGAAGGGGCACTGATCTCGCGCATCAGCCGGTCGTCGCGACGGTATCGGACCCGGTTGATGGCACCGGTGACGCCTTCCTGTGCCACGACCCGGCAGAGCCTTCTGACTGCATCCAGCATCCTGAATTCCTGTCGGAACTGTTCCTGCGGATAACCTTCATGCTGGTGAACGACACAGTTCGATTACGCTTGCGACAATAACCAAGTTTCAGCCGCAATCAGAATGATATTTTAGAGAGGACCAAAAAGCGTCGAAACGCAGACAAATGGATCATATACATATTAATCAAAAGCGGCGCTTGCGGCGCTGGGAAATATCCATGCGACAGAGCAAGACGCCCGTTCGGGCTTTACCGAAGGCGATCCCGATAGGAGCTGCGCGCGTGATGGTCCGCGAGGGAAAGAATGCGGCCGTAAATCTGGACCCGGACCGTGCCAATTCCTTGCGGCGAAACCTGCGCGTAAAGATACGGCGCCTCCTGCCATTCTCCCAGCCGGATCGGGAAATCCTGGATGGCATTCTTTTCGGCCAGCCTGCCCAGATCCGCATTTTCCACCAGCAGCAGGCCGCCGCCTCTTTTCTGGTCGAGCGTTCGAAGGGTCAACAGCGCGTCGCCCGGCTCAATGCGCGCAGGGGCCCAGATGGTGATATTGTCGATGATATATTTTCCCTGTGCCTGCAGTTCGATGGCCTGCTCCTGGCCGCTGGCGATATCCACATCGCCGATTCCGAAGGGGAAATTCGGGCTTTCGACGATGAAATGCGCCGCACCGGAACGGCCATCCGGCGAAACGATCGTCAAGCCCGGGCCTCCAGTCGTGAAGGCTTGCGTTTCCCTGCGGCCCGCCTTTTTGACGTTATCCATGTTTCTTGCCATCCTGTTCTTGAACATCAGAAGCATCAGAAGCGAGTAATCGTCAGGCCGGCCTTCTTGAGGCGATTCTGAACCGGCGCGTAAGACAGTTTCGCCGGCGAAACCTCCATTTCCAGACTGGTCAGCGCGACATGGCCGCAGGCTTCGCCCACTGCGGACAGAAAAGGCTCCAGCCTGATGGCGGTAAAGGCAACCTCGCTGGCCGATATGCCCCAACTGACGATAAGGTTGTCGCATTCCCCGACCGGAGGAACCACCGCCCGCAGCGGAACGGTGATGTAGTTTGCATTTCCCGCATGCACCTCGGCCCCATTGGCGTCTTGAAAGGTCTTTACTGCCAAATGTCCTTCAAATTTCGTACCTCCGAATGGGCGCGCTGTCTGTGTTTTAGCCTTTGAATCAAGGATGTACTGTCCTACAGCAATACTATCCTCCCAATTCACCTCGTACACTGCGTGCCAAAAATTGATCGTTACCTGTCCAACAAGACGACGACCTTCCCGTTGATAAAGTTCGGAAGGCCAGCCAGGGGTGAGGATATAGTCGTCCTGCCACTCGTCAGCACAGAGCCCCCACATGGAAAAATTTCGTCTTACTACTTGTGGAACCTCGAATCGCTGCTGAAAGATATGCAGCCTTCCCAGTTCTCGATAGGCTAAAAACTCGCGAATCTCATGTCGGCGCTTATCAGTTGCTTCAGAGTATTCCGATGAGACTTCTCCGCGAATATCGCTGCCATTGGCCGAAAATTTGTCGCGATATTCCGTCATCTCTTTGATGCTGGAAAGTCTCAACCAAGTATTCTGCCGTTCTTGCTCACCGAGTTGCAAGAAGTTTGGAATGGCGAGCTTTGCCTTTTCAGCATCATAGGTTGCCCTGTATATAGGACGATAAGCATGCTCGCGAGTATTTATTCTGATGCTTCCTGCTTTCTGCGCTAATCTGACTTCGTCAGAGAAATCTCTTATATCAAACCCTGGAGGAGCAGGAAATCTCAGGTTGGAATCGCCGGGAATGTTGGTGATGCAATTCCTGAAGCCCATCGCCATGCTTCTGCGATCGGCGCTGCCCTTGGGTTCGAATGCGCGCCAGCCGCCGTATTTGGTGAGATTGCCTTTCTCATCGACGACATCGTAAGTGCGCTCGGTGACGCAGCCGGGATTGGCGCCCGCATAGTCTTCGCCAAATTGCGAGGCCGCCTCGCGGCCAATTCTCCAGGGCACGTTTGCGGCAGCCATGAGGCCGCCATTATAGCTGGCATCGATATAGACCTTTGCGGCATAGAGCCCGCCTTTTCCCGGCTTTCGCAGCCAGGAACATCCTTCCGTGGCTATCGCGGCGATGCGGGTTCCGCGTTCCGCAACGGCGCTGTCCGGTTGGCCGTCCTGGTCCACGATCTCATTGCGGATGACCTGCGTGATGGTTTCACCCAACGCCAGAACGATATTCGGTTCTGCACGGATCATCCGGGACAATACCCGGTGCGCCACGGAAGGCGGAAAGTTCCACTGCAGGAAGCTTGAAGCGTTATAGCCGGTGATCGAGGAAACCGCGTCGGTAAATTCCTCGACGACCCCGCCGGCCCAGTTCTTGAATCGATGCGGAGCATCCGTGATGCCGAGGCCGCCGGTGATCATGCCGCCGATTGACGATTCCGGTGCCTGAATCACGACGGATTTTCCCGCCCGCGCGCATACGATGGCGGAGAAAATCCCCGACGGAGTGGCGCCGTGGACAAAGACGTCGAATTTTCTCATCATGTCGCTCCTGAACTGCGCGCTCCGGGTCGTGCAGCGGTAAGTCGGATTTGGGGTCAGCCGCGCTTAAGAGTAAGGAAGACCTTCCGACATCTTGCCTGTCTTATAAGCAGATGACGTCAGCCTGGCTTCAAGGCTAGCCGGGTCGCTCACCAGGCCGAAAAGCTCTTCTGTCGGGTTTCCAGGATCTGAGATTCAAGATCGAAGGTCTGCCTTCCCACCATTTCTGGGCGATACGTTGTCCGTTGCTGTATCGCAATACGAGCCGGCCTCTAGCAGCGGCTCGGACAAGACTGTCGCATATTTCCCGCTCTTCCTTGGTCAAGGTGGGCAGTTCGGCGACTGTGTTATCTTTTCCCGAGGGACTGCAAGAAAGGAATTCCGAGGTCGCGAATCCGCGGTAGCGTACTGCAAGCCACTGATTGGTTTCCAGCGAGTCCTGATAGATTTTCCGCCGCAGTTCCGGCTTCATGAAGGTGAAATCATTGACCTCTCCGGGGTAGTGTCGAAAGAGATCTGAGATCATCACGATGTATCTGACAGGAAGTGCCATCTCTCCGGTTTCACGGGTGTATTTTTCCGAGCAATATCGGATAGCACTTAATGCTTTCAGACCAAACCTCTTGTTTACGATGTCGGAATCCGGCATCTCGACATCCAGCTTGAGAGCATATTTCAGCATGTGGCTGACGATGCCAATCGTCTTGGCTTCCTTGTCGAAAGGCAGGCAGATGATGTTTTCGTGACCTATCGCCTTTCCCCAAGCGGTGACGATGCCCTTGTATTCCGTAATCTTCGCCCCCTGCTCCTTGTAGAACTCATCTATGGTTCCGCTATGTCGGCCAAACCTGAGCAGCTGATTGTATCCGGATTCTATATAGTCCCATTGAGGACGAAGATAGAGGATCACCTTGCAATCATAATCGGCGAAATGCTTTCTGAACTTCGCAGCAACAGTATTGGCCAGAAATCTTCTAAAGGCTTCACTGGACAGCAATATGTTGTCTGCGCCCGTGGACCTGACCTCTTCCTCCAGATCCGCCCAGCTTCCACGAGCCGGTAGAAACGATTTCGGCGCATATAGTTCATAGGCCAGATTGTGATGTGCGACCAGCTTCCTGACATACCGGCCTTTACGAGGATAGTACACAGTGCGGTTTTCCGCGGAATCACTATGCTCTGCAAAAGCCCGCTGTATTGCGGTCGTCCCGCACTTCGGCTGGCCGATATGTAAAAAGATACGCTTCACAATCCTACCTTCCGGCTTTTATTTTTCTATCACTCGCAAGCTCTGGTTGCGTTTTTCCGACGCGCACCCGCCTATCCCTTGATCAGCACTCCGAACCGCCGATTCACGATGCAGACGAAATCATGGTGCTCCATGCGCATCATGCAGCGAAAGGCCTCGCGCGAGGATTCGGAATAGGACAGATCGTCCACGATGATCATGGATCGCCGCGCCATCCAACCGATCAGGGAACGAAAGCTGCGCAGCATGGCATCCTTTTCATGCACCGCATCGATGAAGGCCAGATCCACCTCGGCCGCACCGGCCAGATAGGAGGGAAAACAGGCGAAATCGCCTTGCACCACCCGCGAGCCGGGATCGATCAGGTTGACCGAGGCCTGGGCGATCGCCGCATAATCCGAGATCTCGAAGGAGAGCAGCGTGCCGCCTTCGGCCCGGCGGGCGGCCGCGGCCAGATACATCGACGAAATGCCGAAACCCGCGCCTGCCTCGAGGATCAGCCCTGCCTCGATGCTGCGCGCCAGATTGTAGAGCACGGCGCCATAGGCGGGCGAGATCGCCAGAATGTCCGAGGTGACCAGGCCCGGCCCCTCGCGCCCGGCATGGGACTTGCCGCCGTAAGAACGGTGCAGGGGGCTGGGCGCATAGTTGCGCAGCGCCGTCCGCCGCCGGCCGATCTCGGCCTGGGTCTCGGGCTCGATCTCGCCTCCCAGCACCGCCCGGAACCGTGCGCGGTCCCAGGTCGGCGAGTTCTCGCGCAGATAGGTGACGGCGAACCGGCTTTCCCCGGCCCCGGCGGGGGCGGCGACAGGGGTGGGGGCCGGTTCGCCCTCTTTGTGGGATTGATCCATGTATCGGGTTCTTTCAGGTCCTGGCCGGGACGGGTCCGGCCTGCCAGCTTGCCATCCATTCCCCGGCGGCGCGGGTCACCTCGGGCAGGGCCTCGAAGGGCGCCGCCGCCAGCAGGGCCGCGATGTCGATGGGCTTGCGGGCCAGCAGGAAACGCTCGGCCGGGATGGTGTCCGGGTCGAGGCCGGAGAATTGCGACAGGTCCACCGCCTCGGGCGCGCGCTCATGGCCGATCGACTGGTAATAGTCGTCGAACTTGATGCCGTCGCCGTGGATCTGGGTGCTGGACGAGGTAACCGTCGCCAGGCAGGCGGGAATGCCGTAGGCCTGCGCGATGATCACGCCGTGCAGCGAGGAGGAGACGATGCGCTCGCAATCGTGCATCTCGTCCAGGAAGGCCTCGATCTCGTCATAGCCGAGACGGCGGATGTCGATGCGCTTGACGGCCGGATCGACCGGGGTCGCCATCTCTTCATGGGTGAAATGCAGGATCAGCCCGGTCTTGTGGCGCGGCTTGGCCGTGCGCGGATAGAGGATCGGCAGCAGCCAGGCCGGATCGCCATAGACCTCGGGGCAGGTGCCGCCGTTGGCGATGACCAGGTCGCGGGTCAGCGGGCCGCGCACCGCGTGGTAATGCGCCCCTGCCGCCAGGGTGTCGCGGGAATTCGGCGTGCCGCTGCCCCAGACCCGGCTGCCCTCGCGGGCGTATTTGATGACCGACCCGATGGCGCAGAGCCCGATGCCGCGGCCCGCCCATTCCGGGGGAATGCCGGTGACCTTCTCGACGATATAGGGGTTCACGATGTCGCCCAGGTTGCCGGGATAAGGCTGTTCCCACCAGAACAGCTTGACCCGCCGCGAGGGCTCAATGCCGCGCTGTTCCGCCCGCCGGTCGAGCGAGGCGCGGAACAGCCGGCTGCGCGAGAAGCTGATGACCGCCTCGTTCCCGGTCAGCAGGATCTCGGAGAACAGCTCGTCCGCGCGGGCCCATGCCTTCTGGTCGATCGCCTGCAAGAGCTGGAAGCGCAGCGCATAGGGGTGAAGATGCTCGTTGTCGCGATAGCGCGCCAGATTGGCCTTCAGCACCGAAGGGTCCTTGAACTTGGCCGAGATCTCGAGCAGCCGGTGATAGCTGGCGTAATCCTCGGGATCGCGCGACAGCAGGGCGTGGAAATAGTCGCAGACCAGCGTCCGCCGCCCCGCCCGCGCCGCGTCGGAGATCAGGTCCAGAATGACCGCCTTCTGGCTTTCGGGACGCATGATGTCGGGGGTGTGCTGAAGCACCTTGCCCTTGAATTCCTTGACGTTTCCGCTGTCGCCATGCAGGAAGTAGGCGCCGGGATTTTCAGAATCCTGCGGGCGGACGACGTCATTGGGCGACAGCACAAGCAGCCGCGGCCGGGCGCTGGTGCGCCGGAAGGCCTCTTCGAGGATGTAGTCGTCGGTGAAATCGCCCTCGGTTTCGCGTTCGACCCGCTTGCATTCGTAAAGCAGTTCCAGCGTCTCGCGGGTGTAGTTCAGGATCAGATAGCCCGGATGGAAGCGGCGGGCGTAAAGCGAGAAATTTTCCTGCGGTAGGAAGCGGAATCCGCGCATGAAGGCCGCGATGTCATAGGCGCGGCTTGCCAGGTTATCGACATTGCGCAGCAGCTTGGTGTCCACGTCGACCCACATGATCGTGCTGCGATGCTTGAGCAGCATCTTGCGATAGAAGCGGACCTTGGCGCGGCAGATCTCGCTCCAGCTCGTGCCTTCGGGAAAGGTGATGGGCTGGATGTCGTGCAGCATGCCCAGCTCGTCGCAGCGGGCGCGCAGCTCGTTGGCCTTTTCTTCGTAATAGCCGCCCTCGGTATAGAAGCTGACGATGGTGATGCGCTGGCTGGCCACCTCGCCGCGGCGGCGGACATAGCGTAGCAGGGCTTCGGGCAACAGCTTCTTGGCCAGGCGCACCGAGACGGGGGTTGGGGAGGGCTGGAAGAGGTTGGTGTTGGCGCTTGTTTCGGTCATGGGAGCAGCTTTTCCTTGAGAGGTTTCACCTGCCGCAGACGCGACGGCAATAGGGAGGGGAGGAGGATTATGTATAAACAAAAAAATCAGTATCTTACCTTTCCGGATCAATCCGGAAACCAAGCCCGGCGGTCCCGCTTTCGCTGCGGGGGTGACGGGCTGGCCAAGACCCTGGCACGGCACGGGGATGCCGTCGCTGGGGCGGGTATTTCGGTCCGGCGCAAGGGCCGGCTTCCGGGCTTGGCCATGGCACCGCCATGGCCGGGTATTTCATCGCTGCGCCAGATCGCGGTGCCATTTGGTCAGCAGCGCCAGGCCGGCGGCGAACAGCACCGCGGCGATGGTGATGACATAGAGGGGCTCGACATATTCGGCGCGATAGGTCGAATAGAACCCCGAGCGGCTGGTGCCGACGATATGGATCAGCGGGTTGAACCAGACATAATCGCGATAGGGCATCGGAATGCTGTCGAAGGACATGAAGATGCACGACAGCAGGAACAGCGGCCGGGTGATGATCCCCCAGATGTTGGCCCAGACGGGAAAGCGCCGCATCAGGAAGCAGTTCATGCAGCCCACGCCGAGCGCCAGCCCGGCGGCCATCAGGAAGGCCAGCATGATCCGGGGCAGGTTCACGATCAGCTCGATATCGTCGTAATAGATGATGCCGGTCAGCACGATCACGAAGACCAGCGCCTGGATCATGCAGGCCAGCACGAAGCGCGCGATGATCGCATCGACGAAGGTCACGCCGGGATAGAACAGCAGCTGCTTCGAGAAGGACAGCGATTGCGCGATCTTGCGGCTGATGTCGAGGAACATGATGAAGGGCAGCAGCCCCGAGGCATAGAACAGCGCAAAGCTGGACCCCATCGGCGGCACCCGCACGCCCAGCGAAAAGATGATGGTCAGCAGCGCGATGCCGCCCACCGGCTCCAGCACCGTCCAGATGAACCCGCCCGGCGACTTGCCGTAAGAGGTGGACATCTCGCGGAAGATCAGCGCGAAGATGGTGCGCAGCGCCGGCATCCGGGTCAGGGGGTGATGTTGGGGCATCAGGGCTTGCATCGCGTCAGTCCTCGTCGTCCACGCCGCTGGCGCCGATATTGGCTTGGTGCACCTCGATGGCCTGCTCGACATCCTCGAAATAGGTCAGCTGCCCCTTGTGCAGCACCGCGGCAGAATCGCAGACCGCGCGGATCATGCGCATGGAATGTGTCACCATGATGGCACCGCTGTTCTTCAGCCGGTTGCGGAAATAGCTCTGGCTCTTGTCGCGGAAATTGCCGTCCCCGACCGAGGTCACCTCGTCCACCAGATAGGTGTCGAAATGGATGCCCATCGACACGCCGAAGGCCAGCCGCGAGCGCATCCCCGACGAGTAATGCCCGAAGGGCAGGTAGAGGTGATGCCCCAGATCCGAGAAATGCGCGACGAAGGCCAGCAGCTTGTCGGCATCGACATTATAGACCCGGGCGATGAAGCGGGTGTTCTGCGCGCCGGTCAGGTCGGGATGGAAGCTGCCGGCAAAGCCCACCGGCCAGGATACGGTGCCGGTGGTCACCACCCGCCCGCGATCGGGCCGGATAACGCCGGCGATGATCCGCAGCAGCGTCGATTTGCCGGCGCCGTTATGGCCCAGCAGGCCGACGCTGGTCCCCGTCGGGAAGGTCACGTTCACGTCGCGCGCCACGACCGTGGTGCGCCCGTTGACCGTGAAGCTTTTCGACAGGTTCTCCAGCCGGATCATCAGTGTCGGTCGCGGTTGCTATAGCCGATCAGCACGAGGCTGAGCCAGCCGATGAAGATGAAGGTGACGGCAAGAAGCGTGATCATCAGCCGCCGCGGGCGGGTGGCCGTCTCGGCCAGGGTGGGCTCGACGAAGGTCGCGAGGTAGCGGCTGTCCTGTTCGGACTTGGCGCGGGCGCCCTCGACCCCCGACAGCGCGAGCGCATAGCTTTTCTCGGCCAGTTCCAGGTCCAGCTGCAGCTTGGTGTATTCGTCCACCACCGAGCTGAAGCTGACATCGCTGGGCGCGCTGGTGGCGTAGCTCTGCTGTTCCTGCTCGATCCGGCGCTTGAGCACATCGACGCGCAGCTGGGCCTGGGTCAGGCGGACATCGGCGGTGCCCTGGTTACGCAGGGTCTCGACCTGGACCATGGCCTCGGTCAGTTCCTGCGACAGGCTGGTGACCACCGAGGCGTTGATGTTCACCACCGATTGCGGGTCGATCAGCTTGTACTTGTCGCGGAAGCGCGCCAGCGCCACGCGGGCCTTGGCCAGGTCGTCCTCGGTCTTGGCGAGGTCGCGTTGGGCGTAGCGCAGCGAATTGTCGCGCGCCTCGTCCGAGACGGCGTTGACCAGGCGGCCGGCGGCCTTGTGGATGCCCTGCGCGATGCGGTGGGCGTCCTCGGAGGTAAAGGCGCGCACCTCGATCTCGATCATGCCGGTCGCCGAATCGACGCTGATGGTGACCATCCGTCGCCAGTAATCCACCAGCTGCTCCTGGCTCGATCCCTCACGCAGCGTGAAGACCGGGTCGCCCTTGGGCTTGGTGAACATCGCCCGCAGGTCCAGTTCGCGGTCGAGCTGGGCGACGAAGTTCGGGCTGCGCAGGTATTTGTAGAGGATCTGCGCATCCGTGGTCGTGTTGCCCACCGAGGACAGGCCGAATCCGGCCAGCAGCCCCAGGTTCGGCGTCTCTTCGTCGCGGACCACGAAAGAGACCTCGGAGACATACTGGTCCTTGGCGATCAGGAACATGTAGGTCGCGACAAGCAGCGAAGGCAGCGCAAAGACCAGCAGGAAGCTGGCCAGCACCAGCGTATGAACCCGCTTCCAGCCCGAGCGGCCGACCGGAGGCAGGACACGCGGGTTGGCGGGCTGTGTGCGCTGCGGAGTTTCCAGATCTTTCACGAGCCGTTCCGATCGTTATTGCATCAGGGGACGGGCGGCGCGGTCATAGGCCGCGACGGCCTCTGTCAGGGCGGATTCGATGTCATCCATCGCCGCCTCGGAAATGCGGTCATGCTCGACCAGGTCGGTCAGCGCGCGATGACGCAGGTCCAGGCCCACCGTCTGCGGCAGGCGTTCGGGCAGCCCGACGCCGGCGGCGTAGTCGCGATACTTGATCCGGTCGCCGGCGACGGCGTCCTCGAAGCCCTCGAAGGTGATCAGCCCGACCGGAATGCCATAGGCATGGCAGGTGATGTAGACATGCATCGCGCTGGTCAGCACCGCATCATATTGCAGCAGGGTGCCGATCAGCGACTCGATATCGGCGCGGCGCGACAGCAGCACCGAAAGCTCGTCCACCTGCTCGGGCAGCCGCAGCGACAGCTTGCGATGCGCGAAATGGCGCACCAGCGCCAGGCGCCCGTTCGTCGCCTGCGGCCGTTCCAGCGGGATCAACCGGGGCAGGATCGCCGCCGGATCGCCGAAGCGTTCGACGCGCGGCCCGCCCGCCTCGGCGACCAGCTGCGCCGAATGCGGACCCCGCAACGAGATATAGGTCGCATCGGGCGCGATCTCGGTATCGGCGCGGCTGAAGCCGGTGCCGACGAGGATCGAGCTTTTCTGCGCGAAGCGCCCGATCGAGCCGACGGCCATCAGATGCGGCCCGGCGCCGATCTCGTCATGGCGCTGGAAGCGCACCGGCCTGCCGGCATGGGCCTGCAGGATCAGCGGCGACAGCCAGTCGCCGTAATTGCCCGGATAAGGCTTGTCCCACCACAGCAGCGGCAGCGGCGCGCCGGTTCCGTTCGTTACATGATCCAGGAAGGCCATCGCCGCCCCGATCACCACCCGGTCGGTATTGCCCAGCAGCCGGCGGGACGAGATATCGGCGATGCGGGCCTCGACCGCCTCGCGATTGCCGCTGCGGGCCTCATGGACCAGATTGTAGATGCTGCGCTGCGACAGCTCGCGCGAGGCCGGCATGGTGGGCGACAGGTATTCCGTCAGCCCAATGCTGTCCGACAGCCGCCGCAGTGGCACCGCGACCCGGCGGGGCAGGGCGCCCTGCAGACGGCGCGCGGCCTGCAGCGCGACCGATTTCGGCTTTGCCCCGCCGGACAGGGCGCGCGCCGCCGCCGTCGAGCGGCTGTGCTGGGCGGCCAGCCCCTTGAAGGTGGCGACATTGCCGCTGGAACCGAAATAGAAGAACGGCCGGCGGCCGCTGTCGGGCAGGTCGGCGCGCCCCAGCAGCATGGACGAGGGAATCATCTGGAAGGTCAGCTGATCGGCGTTCTTGCGCCAGGCTTCCTCGAAGAAGAAATCGTCCGTGGCGCGCATCGTCATGGTTTCGCAGGCGGCGCGGGCGTCGCGGATGTAGTTGCGTGCGGCGGCCGTGGTGTTGATGCCCCAGAAGCACGGCTCCCAGAAGCGCGCGCTGTTGGCATAGCCGATCCGCATGGGATGGCCGAAACCGCGCTGGAAGCCGATGATGTCGGCCGAGAAGCCCGAGACGAAATCCGGCAGGTAGTCGATGTCGCAATCCACGTCGATCCAGAAGATCTTGCGCTTCGGGTTGCTCTCGCAGACCGAGTGCAGGAACGGGATCTTCTTGCGGCAGATCTCCAGCCATTCCTCGCCGGGCGCCTTGGGAACCTCGGCAATCTCATGGGCGATGCCCAGCCGGTCCAGCGAACGACGCAGGTTCTGCGCTGACTGTGCGTAATAGTCGTCAGGTGTGTGGAACGAGCAGAACAGGACGTCTGCTGGAAGCGGTCCGCCGAAAGGCATGTCTGTGTCTCGTTTCAGGCGTTCGTCAGGTTGGCCAAAAGGGACCGAAACAAGTCGGTCGATACGAGGCGTTGTTAAACTGAATCGTTCAGTTCCTGCAACCGAGACTGCGAAAAAAGGCAGGGCTTTGCCGGGTTCACAAATGCTTCAGCATCAAAAGAATGCAGAATGCCCTGAATGCAGAAGGATTTCCAACGCGCTGTCGATAAAGCCGAATTTGTCCGCGCGGCACGCTGTGGCAGGCCGCCCACGGTGACCGTCAAACCACCTGTCCGGCAGGGTCAAATCTGGGCGGAAATCCGCCCAATGCGCCTTCCTTCCGGATTCTTATGCCGGACCATGGCCCGGCAGGCGGCCCGCAAGCCGGGGAAAGCGCCGGATCGCCGCGACGGAGTCGCGGGCCTGCCGCGCCGGTTTGCTGGTGCGCGGCAGCCGAAACCCCGCGGAGATTCCCGGTCGAAGCTTGCGGGCCACCCCGGCGGGCCGGTTTCCGGAAATCGCTCCGGATGGAGGAGCAGGCGGGCGATTTGCCGCCCGCCCGCCTTGCATGGTGCGGCCGTCAGCTCATTTCGCGCAGGACATATTGCACGATGCGCTCGGCGGCGTCCTCCGGGGTCAGGTCGACGGTGTTGACGGTAATTTCGGCCTGCTGGGGCTGTTCATAGGGGCTGTCGATGCCGGTGAAGTTCTTCAGCTGGCCCGCGCGCGCCTTCTTGTAGAGGCCCTTGACGTCGCGCGCCTCGGCCACTTCCAGCGGCGTGTCGACGAAGACCTCGACGAATTCGCCCGGCGCCATCAGGTCGCGCACCATCTGCCGTTCCGAGCGGAAGGGCGAGATGAAGGCGGTCAGCACGATCAGCCCCGCATCGGTCATCAGCTTCGCCACCTCGCCGACGCGGCGGATGTTCTCCACCCGGTCGGCATCGGTAAAGCCCAGGTCGCGGTTCAGCCCGTGGCGGATGTTATCCCCATCCAGCAGGAAGGTGTGCTTGCCAAGCGCATGCAGCTTTTTCTCGACGATATTGGCGATGGTCGACTTGCCCGAGCCGGACAGGCCGGTGAACCAGACCACGGCGGGCTTCTGGTTCTTCAGCGCCGCATGGGCCTCGCGGTTCACGTCCAGCGCCTGCCAGTGGATGTTCTGCGACCGGCGCAGCGCGAAATGGATCATCCCCGCCGCCACCGTGGCATTGGTCATGCGGTCGATCAGGATGAAGCCGCCAAGGTCGGGGTTCTGGGCATAGGCCTCGAACGGGATCGGCCGGTCGGTCGAGATGTTGACCACCCCGATGGCGTTCAGCCCCAGGGTCTTGCTGGCCAGATGCTCCAGCGTGTTGACGTTGACCTCGTATTTCGGCTCGGTGACGGTGGCGGTGACGGTCTGGGTGCCGACCTTCAGCAGGTAGGGGCGGCCCGGCAGCATCTCCTGCTCGGCCATCCAGACCAGCGTCGCCTCGAACTGGTCGGCGACCTCGCAGGGCTGATCCGATTGCACGATCACGTCGCCGCGCGAGCAGTCGATCTCGTCGGCGAAGGTCAGCGTCACCGACTGGCCGGCGACCGCCTGGTCCAGATCGCCGTCATAGGTGACGATCGACTTGACCGTGGTGGTCTTGCCCGAGGGCAGCACCCGGATCGCGTCGCCCGGCCGCACCGCGCCGGCGCCGATCTGGCCGGCGAAGCCGCGGAAATCCAGGTTCGGCCGGTTCACCCATTGCACCGCCATGCGGAATGGCTGGTCCAGCATGCGCGTGTCGCTGACCGGTGCCTCTTCCAGATGGCCCAGCAGCGTCGGGCCCTGATACCAGTGCATGTTGTCGCTGTGGCTGACGATATTGTCGCCCTTGAGCCCCGAGATCGGGATCGGCAGGAAGCTGTCCATGCCGATCTGCTTGGCGAAATGCGAATAATCCGCGACGATCTCGTAGAACCGCTCGGCCGAGTAATCGACCAGGTCCATCTTGTTCACCGCCAGCACCACGTTCTTGATGCCGAGCAGGTTCACCAGATAGCTGTGTCGCCGGGTCTGGGTCAGCACGCCTTGCCGGGCGTCGATCAGGATCACCGCCAGGTCGGCGGTCGAGGCGCCGGTGACCATGTTGCGGGTGTATTGTTCATGGCCAGGGGTGTCGGCGACGATGAACTTGCGCTTGTCGGTGGCAAAGAAGCGATAGGCCACGTCGATGGTGATGCCCTGTTCGCGCTCGGCCGCCAGGCCGTCGACCAGCAGGGCGAAGTCGATCTCGCCGCCCTGGGTGCCCACGACCTTCGAATCGTTTTCCAGGCTGGCCAGCTGGTCCTCGAAGATCATCTTGCTGTCATAGAGCAGCCTGCCGATCAGCGTCGACTTGCCGTCGTCGACCGAACCGCAGGTGATGAAGCGCAGCATGGTCTTGTGCTGGTGCTTCAGCAGATAGGCGTCGATATCCTCGGCGATCAGCGCCTCGGTGACGTAGACGGGGTCTTTGTCTTGAAGGTTCATTTCAGAAATACCCCTCTTGCTTCTTCTTCTCCATCGACGCGGACTGGTCGTGGTCGATGGCGCGGCCCTGGCGCTCGGACGTGGTGGTCAGCAGCATTTCCTGGATGACCTCGGGCAGGGTGCGGGCGTCGGATTCCACAGCACCGGTCAGCGGATAGCAGCCCAGCGTGCGGAAGCGCACCGATTTCATCACCGGCTGCTCGCCGTCGCGCAGCGGGAAGCGGTCGTCATCGACCATGATAAGCAGGCCGTCGCGTTCCACGACCGGGCGCGGCTCGCTGAAATACAGCGGCACGATGTCGATGCCTTCCAGGTGGATGTATTGCCAGATGTCCAGCTCGGTCCAGTTCGACAGCGGGAAGACCCGGATCGATTCGCCCTTGCCCTTGCGGGTGTTGTAAAGCTTCCACAGCTCGGGGCGCTGGTTCTTGGGGTCCCAGCGGTGGTTGGCCGAGCGGAACGAGAACACCCGCTCCTTGGCGCGCGACTTCTCCTCGTCGCGGCGGGCGCCGCCGAAGGCCACGTCGAAATTGAACTTGCTCAGCGCCTGTTTCAGCCCGTCGGTCTTCCACATGTCGGTATGCAGGCTGCCGTGGTCGAAGGGGTTGATGCCCTTTTCCATCGCCTCGGGGTTGTGGTGGACAATCAATTCCATGCCGGCCTCGGCCGCGGCGCGGTCGCGCAGCTCGTACATGGCGCGGAACTTCCAGGTGGTGTCGACATGCAGAAGCGGGAAGGGCGGCGGGGCCGGATAGAACGCCTTCTTCGCCAGATGCAGCATGCAGGCAGAATCCTTGCCCACGGAATACAGCATCACCGGGTTGTCGGCCGTGGCGACCACCTCGCGCATGATCTGGATGCTTTCGGCCTCCAGGCGCTGGAGATGGGTCAGCGTGGCCGCCTGACCCCCGGTATGTATGACGGATTGGCTGTTCATCTGGGTGGCCCTTGTTCTTGGATGCGCGTCCTTTGCCAGATTTTCGCAGCAAGACCAAGACCAACGGAGCCTGAAACGGCGCTGCGACCACGGAAAGGACCACCGTTCCGCTGCATCGCGGAATCCGCGGACGGGCCGGGCCTGCCGACCGGTTTCGCCAGACCGTGGTTCCACCCGCGGCTTTCTTTTCGGTAATGTTCGTTTGGGTTCGTATCTGACCGCCCTTGCGATGCCTGCGCCGAGGCAGCCCCACGGAAACGCGCGGCATTTTGCCGTTCTTGCGCCTCTGACGCTGCACTTTCCAACAAGATTCGCCGCAATGCCGCGCCCGAACATTCGATTTCCGCAAAAACGATCATAAACGAAAATTTTCGCTTGACGGGAATCACGCAGCCGTTACACCTTTTCGCTATCGACAGGCGCGAAACGACGGGGGGAGGGATCGGCGTGTCAGCACCAGCGCGGCCCGAGGCCGACCTTTTCATCATCGGCGGCGGAATCAACGGCTGCGGCATCGCGCGCGACGCGGCCGGGCGCGGGCTTTCGGTCACCCTGGCCGAGATGGGCGATCTGGCGCAGGCGACCTCTTCGGCCTCGACCAAGCTGTTCCACGGCGGGCTGCGCTATCTGGAGTTCTTCGAGTTCCGGCTGGTGCGCGAGGCGCTGGAGGAACGCGAGACGCTGCTGGTCGCCATGCCGCATATCTCATGGCCGATGCGCTTCGTGCTGCCCTATTCGCCGCAGATGCGGTTCGAAAGCGACACGCCCACCTCGCGGCTCTTGTCCTTCGCCATGCCCTGGCTGCGGGGCCGCCGGCCGGCCTGGCTGATCCGGCTGGGGTTGTTCCTTTACGACAATCTGGGCGGGCGCAGGATTCTGCCGGGCACCAGGCGGCTGGACCTGTCCCGCGACCCGCTGGCCGCGCCGCTGAAGCCGGGCTTCCGGCTCGGCTGGGAATATTCCGACTGCTGGGTGCAGGATTCCCGGCTGGTGGTGCTGAATGCCCGCGATGCGCAGGCGCGCGGCGCCGCGATCCTGACCCGCACCCGCGTCACCCATGCCGAGCGGGCGGGCGGGCTGTGGCGCATCACCACCGAGGGGCCGGAGGGCGTGCGCATCCACCACGCCCGCGCGCTGGTCAATGCCGGCGGGCCTTGGGTCGAGGCGGTGATCCGCAACGTCGCGCATATCCAGTCCTCGGAAGGGGTGCGGCTGGTGCGTGGCAGCCATATCGTCGTGCCGCGGCTTTACGATCACGACCGCTGCTATTTCTTCCAGGGCGAGGACGGGCGGATCATCTTCTCCATCCCCTTCGAGGAGGATTTCACCCTGATCGGCACCACCGACATGGACCATCAGGGCCCGCCGGGCGAGGCGCGCTGCTCGGATGCCGAGCGCGATTATCTCTGCGCCTTCGCCAGCCAGTATTTCGCCAAGGCCGTGACGCCCGACCAGGTGGTCTGGACCTATTCCGGGGTGCGGCCGCTTTATAATGACGGAGCCAAATCGGCCACGGCGGCGACGCGGGACTATGTGCTCAGCCTCGACGAGGGCGGTGCGCCGCTGCTCAACGTGTTCGGCGGCAAGATCACCACCTATCGGCGGCTGGCGGAAAGCGCGCTGGCCAAGCTCGCGCCCTTCTTTCCGCAGGCTGGCGGCGACTGGACGGCGCGGGTGCCGCTGCCGGGCGGCGATTTTCCGGTGGACGGGGCCGAGGATCTGGTCGCGCAACTGCAGGCCAGCTATCCGTTCCTGTCGCCGCGGCTTGCCCGCCGGCTGATGCGCACCTACGGCACCGAGGCCTTCCTGCTGCTGAACGGCGCCGAAAGCATGGCCGCGTTGGGTCGCAACTTCGGCGCCGGGCTGACCGAGACCGAGGTGAACTGGCTGATCCGCAACGAATTCGCCCAGAGCGCCGAGGACATCCTGTGGCGGCGCACCAAGCTGGGCCTGCACATGAACGAGGAACAGCGCCGCGAACTGGAGGCGTTCGTGGACAAGCGGCATGCCGCCCATCCGGCGGCGGAATAGGGGAGGAAGGCTTTGCTGGAATTGCAGGGCGTATCGCGGTCGGTCGGGGGCAGGGCGCATATCCATCCCACCAGCCTGACCTTGCAAAGGGGTAGCATGAACGTGCTGCTGGGGCCGACGCTGTCGGGCAAGACCAGCCTGATGCGGCTGATGGCCGGGCTGGACCAGCCTTCGACCGGCCGCATCCTCTGGAACGGGCAGGACGTGACCGGGCAACGGGTGCAGGACCGCGGCGTCGCCATGGTCTACCAGCAGTTCATCAACTATCCCGGCCTTTCGGTCTATGAGAACATCGCCTCGCCGCTGCGCATCCTGGGCCGGCCGCGGAACGAGATCGACCGCAAGGTGCGCGAGACCGCCGAGATGCTGCGCCTGACGCCCATGCTGGCCCGCAAGCCGCTGGAACTGTCCGGCGGCCAGCAGCAGCGTTGCGCGCTGGCGCGCGCGCTGGTCAAGGGCGCCGGGCTGGTGCTGCTGGACGAGCCGCTGGCGAATCTCGACTACAAGCTGCGCGAGGAGTTGCGGGTCGAGATCCCGCGCATCTTCGAGGCCTCCGGCGCGATCTTCGTCTATGCCACCACCGAGCCTGAGGAGGCGCTGCTGCTGGGCGGCCAGACCGCGACGCTGTGGCAGGGCCGGGTGACACAGTTCGGCCCGACGCCCGCCGTCTATCGCCAGCCGGTCGATGCGACCACCGCGCGGGTCTTCAGCGATCCGCCGATGAATTTCGTCGGCGCCCGCAAGCAGGGCGATGCCGTCAGCTTCGGCGAAAGCGCGCTGGCCTCGGGCAGTTTCGCCGACCTGGCCGACGGCGCCTATCTGGCCGGGTTTCGCGCCAACCATCTGTCGCTGATCCGGCACGGCCCGGCGGCGGTCGAGTTCGCCTGCACGCTCGTCGGGACCGAGATCACCGGCTCGGAAACCTTCGTCCATGTCGAACACGGCGCCGACCGCTGGGTCGGGCTGGTCGAGGGCGTGCATCTGCTGACCGCCGGCCAGCCGCTTTCGGTCTGGCTGGACCCGGCGCATGTCTACCTGTTCGATGCGTCCGAGCGGCTTGCCGCGCCGGCCGCCTATGCGAGGGCAGCCTGACATGGCGCAGATCACGCTCAAGAACCTCGCCCACAGCTACAACCCGCATCCGAAGTCGGAAGCGGATTATGCGCTGAAGGAGATGGACCATGTCTGGCAGGACGGCGGCGCCTATGCGCTGCTGGGCTCGTCGGGCTGCGGCAAGACGACGCTCCTGAACATCATCTCGGGGCTGCTGACCCCCAGCCACGGCCGGGTGCTGTTTAACGACCGCGACGTGACCGACGCGCCGACGGCCGAGCGCAACATCGCCCAAGTGTTCCAGTTCCCGGTGGTCTATGACACGATGACCGTGCGCGACAACCTGGCCTTCCCGCTGAAGAACCGCGGCAAGGACGCCGCCTATATCAAGGCGCGCGTGGACCAGATCGCCCGCATGATCGGCATGGAGGCGCGGCTGGACCGCAAGGCGCAGGGCCTGACCGCCGACGCCAAGCAGAAGATTTCCCTTGGCCGCGGCATGGTGCGCGAGGACGTGAACGCGATCCTGTTCGACGAGCCGCTGACCGTCATCGACCCGCAGATGAAATGGGAGCTGCGCACCCAGCTCAAGCAGCTGCACCGGCAGTTCGGCCATACCATGATCTATGTCACCCACGACCAGACCGAGGCGCTGACCTTCGCCCAGAAGGTGGTGGTCATGTATGAGGGCCGCGTGGTGCAGATGGGCACGCCCGAGGAGCTGTTCGAGAAGCCTGCCCACACCTTCGTCGGCTATTTCATTGGCTCGCCCGGGATGAACTTCCTCGATGCCGAGGTGCGGGGCGACCGCGCCCTGCTGCCCGGCGGCGAGGTGGTGGCGCTGGGTGGGCACTACGCCCCCGCCGCCGGCCGGGTGCAGATCGGCATCCGGCCCGAACATGCCACGCTGGTGCCCAGCGGCGGGCTGCCGCTGACCATCCGCCGCGTCGAGGATGTGGGGCGCCACCGGCTGGTGCGCGGCGAGGTGGCGGGCCGGCCGCTGAATGTGGTCATGCCCGAGGGCATGCCGGTCGAGGGCCTGCCGCAGGTCGCCTTCGCGCCGGGCAAGATCAACGTCTATGCCGACGACTGGCGCGTGGCGCCGCAGGAAGAAGGGACGGCCTGATGGAAAAGACCCAGAACAATAAGGCCTGGTTCCTGGTCCTGCCGGTGCTGGCCGTCGTCGCCTTCTCGGCGGTGATCCCGCTGATGACGGTGGTGAACTACGCTTTCAACGACACGTTCGGAAACAACGAGTTCTTCTGGGCCGGCCTGGAATGGTTCGACGAGATGATCCACTCCTCGCGCCTGCACGGGGCGCTGGGACGGCAGGCGCTGTTTTCCGCCATCATCCTGGCGATCGAGGTGCCGCTGGGCATCTTCGTGGCGCTGAACATGCCCAAGAAGGGCTTCTGGTCCAGCCTGGTGCTGGTGCTGATGGCGCTGCCCTTGCTGATCCCCTTCAACGTGGTGGGCACGATCTGGCAGATCTTCGGCCGCACAGATATCGGCCTGCTGGGCCGGGGGCTGGCGGCGCTGGGGTTCGACTATAACTACACCAACGATCCGCTGGACGCCTGGATCACCGTGATCGTCATGGATGTCTGGCACTGGACCAGCCTTGTGGCGCTGCTCTGCTATGCCGGGCTGCAATCCATCCCGCAGGCCTATTACCAGGCCGCCAAGATCGACCAGGCCAGCCGCTGGGCGGTGTTCCGCTATATCGAGCTGCCCAAGATGAAGGGCGTGCTGCTGATCGCCGTGCTGCTGCGCTTCATGGACAGCTTCATGATCTATACCGAGCCCTTCGTCGTCACCGGCGGCGGCCCCGGCAACTCGACCACCTTCCTGTCCATCGACCTGGTGAAGATGGCGGTGGGACAGTTCGACCTGGGCCCGGCGGCAGCCTTCAGCCTGATGTATTTCCTGGTCATCCTGCTGGTGTCCTGGGTGTTCTACACCGTGATGACCAGCATGGACCGCAGCCAGTCCGACATCCCGGAGGCCATGTGATGCGCGTCAAACCCTCGGCCATCGTCATGGTGCTTTACCTGCTGTTCCTGCTGATCCCGATCTACTGGCTGGTCAACATGAGCCTGAAGACCAATGCCGAGATCACCGGCACCTTCAGCCTTTATCCGCACAACCTGACGCTGCGGAACTACCGGGTGATCCTGACCGATCCCAGCTGGTATATGGGCTACGTGAACTCCATCATCTATGTGGTTATGAACACGGTGATTTCCATCGCCGTGGCGCTGCCGGCCGCCTATGCCTTCAGCCGTTACAGCTTCATGGGCGACAAGCACCTGTTCTTCTGGCTCTTGACCAACCGCATGTCGCCGCCGGCGGTCTTCGCGCTGCCCTTCTTCCAGCTTTATTCCTCGGTCGGGCTGTTCGACACCCATATCGCGGTGGCGCTGGCGCATTGCCTGTTCAACGTGCCGCTGGCGGTCTGGATCCTCGAGGGCTTCATGCGCGGCGTCCCGAAGGAGATCGACGAGACCGCCTATATCGACGGCTACAGCTTCCCGCGCTTCTTCGTGAAGATCTTCATGCCGCTGATCGCCAGCGGGATCGGGGTCGCCGCCTTCTTCTGCTTCATGTTCAGCTGGGTCGAGCTGCTGCTTTCGCGCACCCTGACCTCGGTGAACGCCAAGCCCATCGCGGCGACGATGACGCGCACGGTTTCCGCCAGCGGCATGGACTGGGGCGTGCTGGCGGCGGCGGGGGTGCTGACCATCATCCCCGGTGCGCTGGTGATCTGGTTTGTCCGCAACTACATCGCCAAGGGCTTCGCCCTGGGGAGGGTCTGATGTCCGACGCCGCCATCCCGACGCACAAGCGCAAGGCCTGGCCCGCCATCTATGCCGGGGCCGCCCTTGTGATGGCCGCCATCCTGGCCCTGCTGGTCTTGGCCACGCCGGCCGAGGACGGCGCCAGGGACTGGACCGCGCCGATGGTCTCCGGCGGCTGGATGGCCTGGACCTTTCCGGTGGCGCTGTTCTTCTGGGTGATCGCCAGCCTGCTGGTTCTGTTCACCATCCTCGCCATCCGGTTTCCCGAAACCCCGCGCCGCGGCATCCTGCGCATCGAGACGACGCGCGGCGACCGGCTGTTCATCTCGCTTCTCGGCTCGGCCTTCATCTGCCTGGGCTGGCTGTTCTTCGCAGGCCCGCCGCTGTGGTGGGGGCTTGCGCTCTGCCTCGTCTATGCCGCGGCGGTGTTCCGCTGGGTCTGACCGGGTTCGAACCGGCCCCAGGGGCAGCGGCGATTGCCCGGGGCGCAAGGATCAACGTCTCATTCCAAGGGAGGAAAACATGAGACCGATGCAAAGGACCACGGCCATGGCGCTTGCGCTGATGGTCATGGGGGCGCCCGCCTGGGCGGATATGGAGGCGGCGAAGAGGTTTCTCGACGCCGAGATCGGCGACCTCTCCTCGCTCTCGCGCGAGGACCAGGAGAAGGAGATGCAGTGGTTCATCGACGCCGCGCAGCCGCTGGCGGGGATGGAGATCAAGGTAGTCTCGGAAACCATCACCACGCATGAATACGAGGCCAAGGTGCTGGCCCCGGCCTTCACCGCCATCACCGGCATCAAGGTCACCCACGACCTGATCGGCGAGGGCGACGTGGTCGAGAAGCTGCAGACCCAGATGCAGACCGGCGAGAACATCTATGACGCCTATGTCAACGACAGCGACCTGATCGGCACGCATTGGCGCTATCAGCAGGCCCGCAGCCTGACCAAGTGGATGGAGGAGGAGGGCAAGGACTTCACCAGCCCGACGCTGGACCTCGACGATTTCATCGGGCTGGAGTTCACCACCGCGCCGGACGGCGATCTTTACCAGTTGCCCGACCAGCAGTTCGCCAACCTCTACTGGTTCCGCTACGACTGGTTCAGCGACGCCAAGACGCAAGAGGATTTCAAGGCCGAATACGGCTACGACCTCGGCGTGCCGGTCAACTGGTCGGCCTATGAGGATATCGCCGCATTCTTCACCGGCCGCGACATGTCCTATATCGAGGGCGGCCCCGCGAAGGCCTGGGGCAACATGGACTACGGCAAGAAGGACCCGTCCCTGGGCTGGCGCTATACCGATGCCTGGATGTCCATGGCCGGCATGGGCGACAAGGGCGAGCCGAACGGGCTGCCGGTCGACGAATGGGGCATTCGCGTCGACGAGAACTCGCGCCCCGTCGGCTCCTGCGTGGCGCGCGGCGGTGCGACCAACGACGCGGCGGCGGTCTATGCGGTGACCAAGGCCATCGACTGGCTCAAGAACTATACCCCGCCCGAGGCCATGGGCATGACCTTCGGCGAGGCCGGCCCGGTCCCGGCGCGCGGCGACATCGCCCAGCAGATGTTCTGGTACACCGCCTTCACCGCCGATATGGTCAAGCCCGGCACGCCGGTGATGAACGAGGACGGCACGCCGAAATGGCGCATGGCGCCCAGCCCGCACGGCGCCTATTGGTCCGAGGGCACCAAGATCGGCTATCAGGACGTGGGCTCCTGGACGCTGATGAAATCGACACCGGTGGATCGCGCGCAGGCCGCATGGCTCTATGCGCAATTCGTGACCTCGAAAACCGTGGATGTGAAGAAATCCCATGTCGGGCTGACCTTCATCCGCGAATCCACGATCCAGGACCAGTCCTTTACCGAGCGCGCGCCGCAGCTTGGCGGGCTTGTCGAGTTCTACCGCTCCCCCGCCCGCGTGCAATGGTCGCCGACCGGGACCAACATCCCGGACTATCCCAAGCTCGCGCAGCTCTGGTGGCAGAACATCGGCGACGCGCTTTCCGGCGCCAAGACCCCGCAGGAGGCGCTGGATTCACTCTGCGCCGAGCAGGAGCGGGTTCTGGCCCGGCTGGAGCGGTCCGGCGTGCAGGGCGACCTGGGCCCCCAGCTGAACGAGGAAAAGGACCCGCAGGAATGGCTGGACGCCGAGGGCTCTCCCGTCGGACCGCTGGAGAACGAAAAGCCGCAAGGCGAGACGATCTCCTATGACGAGCTGATCAAGTCCTGGCAGTGACGCCTGGCGGGGGCGGGGCCGGGCCTCGCCCCCATCCTTCGTTCCCCGGCCGTCTCTATGCGCCGGATCGACGACATTCCGGAAATCGCCATGACCCATATCCTTGCCATCGACCAGGGCACGACCTCGTCGCGCGCCGTCATCTTCGACACCGGGCTGAACCCCGTCGCCGCGGCGCAAAGGGAATTCCCGCAGCATTTCCCGTCTTCCGGCTGGGTCGAGCACGATGCTTCGGATCTTTGGGTCAGCGTTGCGGGGGTGGCGCGTGCGGCGGTGGAGAAGGCCGGGCTGCATGCCGGCGACATCGCCGCCATCGGCATCACCAACCAGCGCGAGACCACGCTCCTCTGGGACCGCAAGACCGGCCGGCCGCTGCACCGCGCCATCGTCTGGCAGGACCGCCGCACCGCCGCCCTTTGCGACCGGCTCAGGGCCGAGGGGCACGAGCCGATGATCGCCGCCCGCACCGGGCTGCTGCTCGACCCGTATTTCTCGGGCTCGAAGCTGAAATGGCTGCTCGACAATATCGACGGCGCCCGCGATCGCGCCCGGCGCGGCGAGCTCGCCTTCGGCACCGTGGACAGCTGGCTGATCTGGAACCTGACCGGGGGCCGCACCCATGCCACCGACGCCACCAATGCCGCCCGCACCCTGCTTTTCAACATCGCCGAGAACCGCTGGGACGCCGAGATCTGCGCGCTTTTCGACATCCCCATGGCCTTGCTGCCCGAGGTGCGCGACTGCGCCGCCGATTTCGGCATGGCGCGGGCCGACCTGTTCGGGCGCGAGATCCCGATCCTGGGCGTCGCCGGCGACCAGCAGGCGGCGACGGTGGGCCAGGCCTGTTTCGCGCCCGGGATGATGAAAGCGACCTATGGCACCGGCTGCTTCGCGCTGCTGAACACCGGGGAGGAGATGGTGGCCTCGAAGAACCGGCTGCTGACCACCATCGCCTACCGGCTGGGGGGCCGGACGAGCTATGCGCTGGAGGGCTCGATCTTCGTGGCCGGGGCGGTGGTGCAATGGCTGCGCGACGGGCTGGGGATCATCCGTTCGGCGGCCGAGACGCAGGGTCTGGCCGAGGCGGCGGATCCGGGGCAGGAGCTGGTCCTGGTGCCGGCCTTCACCGGGCTGGGGGCGCCCTATTGGCGGCCGGACTGCCGGGGCGCGGTGTTCGGGCTGACGCGGAACTCGGGTCCGGCGGAGCTGGCGCGGGCGGCGCTGGAGAGCGTGGGCTTCCAGACCCGCGACCTGTGGGAGGCGATGCGGGCGGACTGGCCGGGCGCCGCTGCGGGGGTGCTGCGGGTGGATGGCGGCATGGCGGCGAGCGACTGGACGATGCGGTTCCTGGCCGACATCCTGGGCGCGCCGGTGGACCGTCCGCGGGTGACCGAGACGACGGCGCTTGGCGCGGGCTATCTGGCGGGGCTGCAGGCGGGCCTGTGCCCGCCGCCCGAGGATTTCGCCCGCGCCTGGGCCTTGGAGCGCCGCTTCGAGCCCGCCATGGCCGAGGGCGAGCGCGAGGCCCGATACGCAAGGTGGAAAAGCGCCGTGGAAGCGACGATGGGGGCGGCATGAGCGGGGACGGCATGAGCGGGTTTTCCTTTGCCCTGCCGGGCCGGGTGATCTTCGGCCGCGGCCAGGCGCAGAACGCCCCGGCGATGATCCGGG
>NZ_AZVA01000003.1:197167-261188 GCF_000513975.1 Paracoccus sp. J55 | reverse complement strand
CAGCGTCGCCGAACCCGGCTTGGTCTCGATGGCGCCCGGCAGCGAGGTGATCATGTGGCCCCCCGTCTCGGTCTGCCACCAGGTGTCCACGATCGGGCAGCGCCCCTTGCCGACATGCCGGTCGTACCAGACCCAGGCCTCGGGGTTGATCGGCTCNCCCACCGTGCCCAGCACCCGCAGGCTGGACAGGTCGTATTTCTCGACCCATTCCGGCCCCTGCCCCATCAGCGCCCGGATCGCGGTCGGCGCGGTGTAGAACTGGTTGACCTTGTGCTTCTCGCAGACCGCCCAGAAGCGGCCAGCATCGGGCCAGGTCGGCACCCCCTCGAACATCAGCGTCGTGGCACCGTTGGCCAGCGGGCCGTAGACGATGTAGCTGTGCCCGGTCACCCAGCCCACGTCCGCCGTGCACCAGAACACGTCGCCGTCGCGATAGTCGAAGACGTATCGATGCGTGATCGCCGCGAACAGCAGGTAGCCGCCGGTGGAATGCACCACCCCCTTGGGCTTGCCGGTCGAGCCCGAGGTGTAAAGGATGAACAGCGGATCCTCGGCCCCCATCGGCCGCGGCGGGCAGTCGGGGCTGACCTCCTCCATCAGCTTCAGCACGTCCACGTCGCGCCCCTCGATCCAGGTGGTCTGGTCGCCGGTATGCTTGACCACCAGGCAGCGCACCCGGTCCGAGCAATGCAGAAGCGCCGCGTCGGTGTTCGACTTCAGCGCCGTCTTGCGGCCGCCGCGCGGCGCGGTGTCGGCGGTGATCACCAGCTTGGCGCCGCTGTCGTTGATGCGGTTGGCCAGCGCGTCGGGCGAGAAGCCGGCGAAGACGATGGAATGGATGGCGCCGATGCGCGCGCAGGCCAGCATGGCATAGGCCGCCTCGGGGATCATCGGCAGGTAGATCACCACCCGGTCGCCGCGCATCACCCCCTGCGACAAGAGCACGTTGGCGAAGCGGTTCACCTTGTCGGACAGCTCGGCATAGGTGATGTGGCGCGCCGGCCGGGCCGGGTCGTCCGGCTCGAAGATGATCGCGGTCTGGTTCGCCCGCTCGGGCAGGTGGCGGTCGACGCAGTTCACCGAGGCGTTCAGCACCCCGTCCTCGAACCATTTGATCGAGACCCGGCCCATGGTGAAATCCGTGTCCTTCACCCGGGAATAGGGCTTGATCCAGTCGAGCCGCAGCCCCTCGCGCCCCCAGAACCCCTCGGGATCCGAGAGCGATTCGGCATAGAGCCGCGCATAATCCCCAGGCCCCGCATGCGCAGCAGCAAAGCCAGACGGAACAGGATGTTTCTCAAGCGATTCAATGGACATGGCTCCCCCTCACAGCGATCGCATCATTCCCCCTCTCCTGCGGCTGCGGCATCATTTGCCCGGGCCGGCGCAAGAGAGCTCCGACGCCATGTTAAGCGGAACATCTCCATTCTGTTAAGTGTTTATATATAAAGGGAATTTTGTAAATAAATTGACAGGATGGATATGCGATATGTAAATATTTTACAGACCGGCCTGAACCGTCATCCGGGGGCCAAACGGATACGCGGGACCGTTCCTGGGAACGGTCAGAGACGGTCGCCGGCTTATCGGTCAGCTTCCAGAATGAGGAAGTTCCGGCCCGCGCGCTGCGGATGCCGGGCGGTCGCGAGGCCGGCTTGTCCCGCACCAATGACACGCGCATCCAACGGCTTTTAGGGGGCAATGGTCATATTTGACCGCCCCAAAAAGCAGCGCGACGAGCGCCAGCTTAGCGATGGCGAACGCGGTCCGCATGACCAGGTTCTGGACTGTCCGGCGATGAAGAGCAGAAGCGCGCCCACGGTCGGCCCGAGGGCCCGCTTCGTGAAGCGCAAAGCAGGGCATTGCGCGGCTTTCCTGCCACACGCGCGCCTGTACCCGTGAACTCCGTCCTCTCGGTCCTGTGGCGAGAAACCTCCATCTTCTCCGCTGTGATGAAGTCCATGATCGCAGCCGCTGTCGCGTGCGCCGGATCGCAGAGAACCAGAATGGAATAGCGGAGATAGAGCGCGCCGATGCTGTCGCAGTAGGCGCGTGCAGCAGCATCGAAATCAATCATGTGCATGTTCGAAGCAGCTACATTGATAGGCGCCCCTTGAGGGTTTCCTCGCCAAAACCCCTTCGCCAGCTTCGGGTCCGGGTAAAAATCAATGCCTGCGCGAAGCCCGGCCGCCGGACCGCCCCGGCGTGCCGCCAGGGGCAGGCCGTCAGCCCGTCACTGCCGCGCGAGCCATTCGGTGATGCAGCGCCGCAGATTCGTCTCGCCCAGGGTCCGGGCGTCGTCGATGACCCGCTTCAGCTCGCTCAGGTCCACCCGCCGGATCAGGTGCTTGACCGGCCCGATCGAGGCCGGACGCATCGACAGCCGCCGGAAGCCGAGCGCCGCAAGCGTCACCGCCTCGATCGGCCGGCCGGCATCCTCGCCGCAGAAAGACACCGGCACCCGCGCCTCGTCGCAGCGCTGCACGATCTGGTCCAAGAGCGTGATGAACGAGGTGTTCAGCGTGTCGTAGCGCCGGCGCACCCGCTCGTTCTCGCGGTCGGCGGCAAAGAAGAACTGCTTCAGGTCATTGCCGCCCACCGAGATGAAATCGCACATCTCGAAGAACTTCTTCGGCGCGAAGGCCAGCGACGGGGTTTCCAGCATGGCGCCGACGCGGATGTCCGAGGGCATGGCGTGGCCCAGCCGCTGCTCGCGCGCCAGCTGCTCCATCAGCAGCTTGTGCGCCTCCTCGAACTCCTGCATCTCGGTGATGAAGGGGAACATGACATGCAGCGGGCGGCCCACAGCGGCGCGGATCAGCGCCTGCAGCTGCATCCGCAGCACGCCGCGCTTGTCAAGGCCGACGCGGATCGCCCGCCAGCCCATGGCCGGGTTGGGCTCGTCCTGCGGCTTCATGTAGGGCAGCACCTTGTCCGAGCCGATATCCAGCGTGCGGAACATCACCGGCTTGCCATGGGCATTGTCCAGCACATGGGCGTAAAGCGCCGCCAGCTCGCCCCGGCGCGGCACGCGGGTGCGGGTCAGAAACTGCAGCTCGGTGCGGAACAGCCCCACCCCCTCGGCGCCCGAGCTTTCCAGGCTAGGCAGGTCGGCCATCAGCCCGGCATTCATGTAAAGCTGGATCGTGGCGCCGCATTTCGCGGTGGCGGGCAGGTCGCGCAACCCCGCGTAACGCTTCTGCGCCTCGGCCTGCATGGCCATCTTGTCGCGGAAGGCCTTGGCGACGCTTTCCTCGGGACGCAGATGCACCATGCCCATGTCGCCGTCGACCAGGATCAGATCGCCGTTCAGCGCCTCGGAGGTGACGCGCTCGGCATGGATCACCAGCGGGATCGCCAGCGCCCGGGCGACGATGGCGGCATGGCTGCCGACCGAGCCCTCTTCCAGGACCACCCCCTTCAGCCTGCGGCCATAGTCCAGCAGCTCGGCCGGGCCGATGTTGCGGGCAACCAGAATCGGGTCCTCGGGCATCTCGGCGCCGGTATCGCGGCCCTGCCCGGTCAGGATGCGCAGCAGCCGGTTCGACAGATCGTCGAGGTCGTGCAGCCGGTCGCGCAGATAGGGATCGGCGGCGCTTTCCAGCCGGGCGCGGGCCTGGCTCTGCTCTTTCTCGACCGCCGCCTCGGCGGACAGGCCCAGCTCGATCGCCTCTTCCATGCGGCGCAGCCAGCTGCGGGAATGGGCGAACATGCGATAGGTCTCCATGACCTCGGCCGAATCGCCCGAACCCATGTCGGTGGCGGCCAGCATGGAATCGACCGTGGTGCGCAGCATGGCCACGGCCTCGGTCAGCCGGGCCTTTTCCTTCAGCGGATCGTCGGCGACCGGATTGGTGACCACCACCCGCGGCTCGTGCAGCCAGACGCGGCCCTCGGCGCAGCCCTCCTGGCCGGTGCCGCCGCGGAACATGACCGGAAAGCGGTGCTGCAAGGGCAGACTGTCGGCCTGCGAGCCGAGAAAGGCGCCCAGCTCGGCCATCTCGGCCAGCACCATGGCGACCACTTCGAGGCCGTAGACCTCGTCCTCGCTGAACTGCCGGGCGTCGCGGGATTGCACCACCAGCACGCCCAGCTTTTCGCCGACGCGCTGGATCGGCACGCCGAGAAAGCTGGAAAAGATCTCCTCGCCGGTCTCGGGCATGTAGCGGAAGCCCGGCTCGGCCGGGGCGTTGGCGGTGTTGACGTGCCGCCCGGTGCGGGCGACGCGGCCGACCAGCCCCTCTCCCAGCCGCAGCCGGGTCTGGTGCACCGATTCGGGCTTCAGCCCCTCGGTCGCGCAAAGCTCCAGCGTGTCGGGGTCGCGGAAAAGATAGATCGAGCAGACCTCGGTCCCCATCGAATCGGCGATGTGATGGGTGATCTGATCCAGGCGGTCCTGGCCGCCACCGGGGGCGGCCAAGGTTTCGCGCAGCCGCCGCAGCAGCTTGCGCGAGTCACTGTCCTTGCGTTCGGGCATGATCCTCCCGCTTCAGGCTGAGGGCCGGGGATCAGGCCCGTTCAAGCTCGAAGGCATCATGCAGCGCCTGAACCGCCAGTTCCATATATTTGCGGTCGATCAGCACCGAAATCTTGATCTCGCTGGTGGAGATCACCTTGATGTTGATGTTTTCGTCGGCCAGCGCCTTGAACATGCGCGCGGCGACGCCGGCATGGCTGCGCATGCCGATGCCCACCACCGAGACCTTGGCGACCTCGGTATCCACGACCAGCTCGTCATAGGCGATGGTGCCGGCGGCCTTGGCCTCCTCCATCGCCTTCTTGGCGCGGGCGACCTGGTTCACCGGGCAAGAGAAGGTCATGTCGGTCACCGCGCCGGGATGGTCCTCGTAATCGCGTTCCGAGATGTTCTGGACGATCATGTCCACGTTGACGCCGGCATCGGCGAGCGGCGCGAAGATCGCCGCCGAGATGCCGGGCCGGTCCTCGACGGTGACCAGGGTGATCTTGGCCTCTTCACGGGAATAGGCGACGCCGCTGACGACTTTCGATTCCATGATTTCATCCTCATCGCAGACCAGGGTGCCGCTGGTCTCATCCGTATCCTCGAACGAGCTGAGCACCCGCAGCCGGACCTTGTAACGCATCGCCAGCTCGACCGAGCGGGTCTGGAGCACCTTGGCGCCCAGGCTGGCCAGTTCCAGCATTTCCTCGAAGGCGATCTTGTCAAGCTTGCGTGCCTTGGAAGTGATACGGGGGTCGGTGGTATAGACCCCGTCCACATCGGTATAGATGTCGCAGCGTTCGGCCTCGAAGGCGGCGGCGAAGGCCACGGCGGTGGTGTCCGAACCGCCGCGGCCCAGCGTGGTGATGCGGTTGTCCGAGCCGAGCCCCTGGAAGCCCGCGACCACGGCCACCCGCATGCCCTCGGCGAATTTCTGGTCGATATTGTCGCGCGGGATCGACACGAAGCGCGCCGAGGAATGCTGCGAGGTGGTGTTGATCGGCACCTGCCAGCCCTGCCAGCTGCGGGCGGGCACGCCCAGCTCCTGCAGGGTCAGCGCCATCAGCCCGGCGGTGACGTTCTCGCCCGAGGCGACGACGGCGTCGTATTCGCGCGCGTCGAACAGCGGCGAGGTCGCCTCGACCCAGCCCACCAGTTCGTTGGTCTTGCCCGACATGGCGCTGACGATGACGATGACGTCATAGCCGCGCTCGACTTCGCGCTGAACCTTCAGCGCGGCATTCTTGATGCGGTCCAGGTCGGCCACCGAGGTGCCGCCGAATTTCATCACCAGAAGCGGCATTCCTTGCCCCCCAGCAGTTTCCGGGGCGCGTTCTATGGGCGGGCCGGGGAAAGAACAAGGGGCGGCAGGTGTTTCCGGGGCTTTCGCATGCATTATTTTGCCGGCCCATGCGCCGGGGCGGACGGGATCTTGATACGGCCGCCGCCGGACCGCAAAAGGCGGGCATGAAAGCGACGCATGACGAATCCACCTTTACCCTGACCGGCAAGATCTGGTCCGCCACCTATCCGCTGGACGAATTGCCGAAATGGCTGGCCTTCTATCGCAGCCGCAGGGCGCGTTTCCCCAAGGCCGGAGACAGCTACGACGCCACCATCGCCGCGCTGGAGGAGCTGGAACGGACCCTGTCCGGCCGGCGCTAGGCGCCGCGGCGGTCGCGCCAGCGGCTATGAATGCTCTCGCAATGCGCCGTTTCGGCAAAGACGCGGTCCATCAGCGCCATGAAGGCGCTGCGCCAGAAGGATGGCGGCTGCCGATAGACGCGCGAGCAAAGCGGCTCGGATTGCTGTCCCCCAAGTGTCCGGTTGATGCAGACGGACGCGCTCCACCAAGCGTTCATGAGAACCTCACTTACTCATCAAAACACCTTCGATCAGACGAACGTGACGCCCGGAAAACAGCTGGGCGCCCATCCAGTCATGAAGCGGCGGTGATGCAGGAAAGTCACGCTGGCTTTTTCGGCAGGCCGGGCCGGCACAGCGCCCCCGGATCGCCCGAGCGGCGCCGCGAAACCCGCGCCGGAGACCGGCCGGCAAGCGGCCCGTTCCCGAATCTGCATGAGAGTGGTCGGGGCGAGAGGATTCGAACCTCCGGCCTACGGTACCCAAAACCGTCGCGCTACCAGGCTGCGCTACGCCCCGGACCTGGGGCTATCTAGCGGCTGGCCGCGCGGGGGGAAAGGGAAAACTGACCACGCCCTGCGGCGGGTCTCAGTCGCAGGGCGCCAAGGCCGCGTCCTGCGGCAGGCGGGGATGGGACAGCACCATGCCGGGATGGATCCCCAGCCGCGCCGCATCGCCCCCCGGCACCTCCAGCACCATCAGCCGCTCGGGCGCGGGATCGTCCGGCGCGGCGCCGGGAATCGCCGTCTCGTCCAGCGGCCGCGCCATCGGGTGGACATGGCGCACCTCGCCGCGCGCGTCGATGAAGATCATGTCGAGCGCGATCAGCGTGTTGCGCATCCAGAAGCTGACCGGCTGCGGCGATTCGTAGATGAACAGCATGCCCTGCCCCGGCGGCAGGTCGCGGCGGAACATCAGCCCGCGCGCGCGTTTCTCGCCGCTGTCGGCGATCTCGACCGGCACCTCGACCGGCTTGCCCCGACCCAGGAACAGTGCCCGGTCGGGGTGGCAGGTGGCCGCAAGGGCCGAAGAATGATTTGTGATAAGAAGAGCTAGAACAACCGTTACGGCCCGCAACTTCATACCGCGCCCGCGACCAGCCGCAATTTAGCGAGCGCGGCCGCTCCCCCCGGTTGCAACTGCCGCGCCTCGATCGCGGCTCTCTCCCAGGAAAGGATTTGCGCGGCCATCATCCCCCGCCGCCCGTCGACCACCCGCAGCGCGATGGCCTCGCCCACGGCCAGGTCGGAAAAGCCCGAATGGCGCAGCACCTCGATATGCAGGAAGACATCGGCCTTCTCTGCGAAGATGTTGGCAAAGCCGAAGCCCTTGGCCTTGTCGAACCATTTCACCCGCGCCGGCAGCAGCGGCAGCTGCGCCACCTCTTCGGGGGTGGCCGAACACAGGTCGGCGATGGCGGGCATCGGCTCGCTGGCCGGCGGCGTGATCTCCAGCACCTCGACCGCCTGCATGCCGCGCGGCGTCTTCTGCACCATCGCCACGACATGAGAGCCCTCGGCAACCGAACTCTGTCCGAAATTCCTCAGCACATTGGCATGCAGAAGAATGTCGGCGCCCCCCTCGGGATCGGTCAGGAAACCGAAGCCCTTGCTGCCATCGAACCATTTCACGACGCCCGCAATCTTGCGCTGTTGCTCGTCGTTTTCTTCCATGTCGTCCTGTCACCCGTTAGAAAACCAGAAACAACCCGAACTCCGGTTCCGCGTCCTTCGATCCCCAACTGAACGAAGGTAGAGCCGGATTGGTCAGGTTTTCCATACCATGGATAAATCGCGGACCCGCATCAAGGGCTAAGACGGCACACTTGCCAGAAACTTTGCGTAAACTGCCGCCCATCTGGCGGCAATCCGCTGTTTTCGCCTTGATAATCGCTTCTCGTCCAGCGAAAGCGGTCGTGCAGCCGGAAGGCGCCATCGGCCCAGAACTCGATCTGTACCGGGCGGATTCGGTAGCCCCCCCAATGGGGCGGTCGCGGCGGATTCAACCCCAGATTGATTCCCAGCCGCGCCACCTCGGCCATCAGCGCGGCGCGGCTGGCCAGCGGCCGGCTTTGCCGCGACGCCCAGGCGCCGATGCGCGACTGCAGCGGCCGCGAGGCATAATAGGCATCGGCCAGCTCGGGCTCGACGCGGCTGACATGGCCGCGCACGCGGATCTGCCGGCGCAGCGATTTCCAGTGCATGACGAATGCGGCGACGCCTGTGGCCTCGATCTCGACGCCCTTGGCGCTTTCGAAATTGGTGTAGAAGACGAAGGCGCCCTCGGTGCCGGCGCCCTCGATCTCTTTCAGCAGCACCATGCGCACGTCGGGCAGGCCCGCCGCGTCCACGGTGGCCAGCGCCATGGCGCTGGCGTCGTTCGGCTCGGTCCGTTCCGCCTCGGCGAGCCAGCTGCGCGCGATGGCAAAAGGGTCGTCGCCCGCGAAAATTCCGCTGCGGTCGCTCATGGCTGCCTGCTCACCGACACTTGATGCCTCCCTGCAGTTGTCCTAATCCTGCTGAAAACCGAAGAAGCGCGAGGGGCAGCATCATGTCAAGTGAAGGCGGTACGGGGCTGATGAAGGGTCGCCGCGGCCTCATCATGGGCCTGGCGAATGACAAGTCCATCGCCTGGGGCATCGCGAAGGCGCTGGCCGACCAGGGCGCCGAACTTGCCTTTTCCTATCAGGGCGAGGCGCTCAAGCGCCGGGTCGAGCCGCTGGCGGCACAGGTCGGCTCCGACTTCCTCGCGGAATGCGACGTCTCGGACGAGGCTTCGATCGACGCGCTGTTCGAGACGCTGCGCGGGCGCTGGGACAGCATGGACTTCATCGTCCACGCCATCGGCTTTTCCGACAAGGAGCAGCTGCGCGGCCGCTATGCCGACACCACGCGCGACAACTTCCTGATGACCATGGATATTTCGGTCTATTCCTTCACGGCCGTGGCGCGCCGCGCCGCCGCGATGATGCGGCCGGGCGGCTCGATGCTGACCCTGACCTATTACGGGGCCGAGCGGGTCATGCCGCATTACAACGTCATGGGCGTGGCCAAGGCGGCGCTCGAGGCCTCGGTGCGCTACCTGGCCGAGGATTTCGGCAAGGACGGCATCCGCGTCAACGCCATCTCGGCCGGGCCGATCAAGACGCTGGCCGCCAGCGGCATCGGCGACTTCCGCTATATCCTGAAATGGAACGAGCTGAACTCGCCCCTGCGCCGCAACGTCAGCCAGGAGGAGGTCGGCAAGTCGGCGCTCTACCTGCTGTCCGACCTGGGCTCGGGCGTGACCGGCGAGACGCATCACGTCGATTCGGGCTATCACATCGTCGGCATGAAGGCCGTCGACGCCCCCGACATCGCCACCACGAAGAAGGACTGATCCCCGGCGATGAGCGTCGAGCAAGTCATCGCGCTTGTCTCGGCGCTGTCGCTGGCGATCCTGACGCCCGGCCCGGCGATCATCGCCACGGTGCAGACCGCCTTTGCCCATGGCCGCGCCCGCGCCCTGCCCTATGCGCTGGGGCTGGCCACCGGGGCCTCGCTCTGGTGCCTCTTCGCGCTGGCCGGGCTGGCGGTGCTGTTCCGGCTGCATCCGGCGCTGTTCACGGCGCTGAAGATCTTCGGCGGCTTCTATCTGCTGTGGTTCGCCTGGGCGCTGTGGCGCGCCTCGACCCGGCCGCTGCCGCAGGCGGCGGGCGGCGCCTCCAGGGGCTACTGGGGCGGCATCGCGCTCAATCTCTCGAATCCCAAGCCGGCGCTGTTCTATGCCGCGCTGATCCTGTCGGTCTTTCCCGCGCCGATGGGCCCGGCGCGCCAGGGGTTGATCTACGGCCTCTGCCTTGCGACCGAGCTTTTCTGGTATGCGCTGGTGGCGGTTCTGATGTCGACAGCCATCATGCGCGCGCGCTATTTTGCCGCCAAGTTCTGGATCGACCGGGCCGCCAGCATTGCCATGGCGCTGCTGGGGCTGCTGTTGATCGTCAACCATTAAGGAGCCAGCATGAACGATCGCCTGCCCCATGAACGCGGATTCCACATCAGCTGGGACCAGATCCACCGCGATTCCCGCGCCCTTGCCTGGCGGCTGGAGGACCGGGAATGGCGGGCGATCCTGGCCATCACCCGGGGCGGGCTGGCGCCGGCGATGATCGTCGCGCGCGAACTGGACATTCGCGTCATCGACACGATCTCGGTGAAATCCTATCACGGCAAGGGCGGGCAGGAGCGCGGCGAGGTCAAGGTGCTGAAGGCCCCCGACCCGGCGGTGATGCTGGACGGCGACGGCATCCTGGTGATTGACGACCTGGTCGATTCCGGCCGCACGCTGGAACATGTGCGGACGATGTATCCCAAGGCGCATTTTGCCACCGTCTATGCCAAGCCCAAGGGCCGGCCGATGGTGCAGACCTATGTCACCGAGGTCAGCCAGGATACCTGGATCTTCTTTCCCTGGGACATGGCGCTGCAATACGTCCAGCCCTATCGCGGCGAGGACTAAGCGGCACGCAGCGGCTGCGCGGGTCGCGCCCCGCACAGCCGCTTGGGCCCCAGCCCGCTTGGCCACCGATTGCCGGGTTTTCCGGCGGGACCGGCATGCGGCATCGCTCATGGACAGGGCGGGCGTACGCCCTATTGCCGCCGCATCCGGTCCCGCAGGAGATCCATGAGCGCGCCGTCGCGCGGCAGCTCATCCGCCCGCCCCTCTTCGGTCAGCCAGTAGAACCGGCCGGGCGGAAGGCTGGCGGGAAGCTCGTAATCCATCCCTTCCCATTCGTCCTCGCGGAAGGAATAGAAGGCCCAATGGCCGCCGCGCGCCTCGACGGCGTCAAGAACGTCGGTCAGATAGGCGCCGCAATCGGGCCAGCGCCGCATGCAGCCGAATTCGGCGGCGACGATGCGGGTGGGCGGCAGGCCCTGCGCTGCGGCCCAGTCGAAGGCCGCGCCGATATGGGCGGCGACGGCGGCGCGGTCCCAGGCCCGCTCGCCCCCGGCATAGGCCGTCACCGCGCCGGGATAGCGCAGCGGCGCGTCGCGCTGCAGGTTCGGGGCGCTGGTCGCGGCATAGGGTTCATACATGTGGAAGGCGTAAAGCACCCTGCCGTCCGCCAGCGGCCCCGGCCATGCCGCCAGCGAGCGCGGATTGGCGAACCAGCCGCCATCGACCATGATGGGCGTCACCGGATCGGCAGCACGGATCGCCGCGACGACACGGGCGTAGAAGCCGGGCAGATCGCGCAGGCCGCCCGACTGTTCGGCCTGCCAGGAGCGTAGCGCCTGCTCCGTGCCGTTCTCGGCCGGGCCGCCGTGCTTTTCCGGCGCCGGCTCATTCAGGATGTTGTAGCCGGCGACCGCCGGATGGTCCCGCAATGCCGCCGCCAGATCGGCCCAGAACCGGACGGCCTGGTCCTGATAACCGGCCTCGGACCAGATGCGGTCGTCGTAAGCGCCGCCGTTCTGCTGCGACCAGCGACCACCCGGCAGGCTCAGCGGCACGACCACCACCTTCAGCCCGGCCGCATGGGCATCGTCCAGCACCCGGCGCAGGGTGGCGAGATCCTCGGGGACAAGGCCGGCATAGCGGTCGGCATCGCCGATCAGGAGGTCCCGGCCCTTGCCCTTCCACTTGCTGAAGGACAGCCGCACCCAGGTCGCCCCGGTTCCGGCCAGGGCGCGGAAATAGGTCTGGTCCTGCGGCACGGCGTTGAAGCCGTTCGCACCGGGCTGCGGACTGTCCCAGAAGCCGATCAGGTCGGCGGCTGCGGCAGGCTGCGCCAAGGCAAGGCAGAGAGCGGCCGTCGCGGACCGGCGGAAGGTCGCGCCGGCGGCAAGGGCGCCTTCACCGACTGCCCGGAACAGGCCCCACGGGCGCAGGATCGGCCGGGACGACGGAGCCACCGGCGCCGCCCCTAGCCGTTCCCGCGCACGAAGCGCGCCGCCTCTTCCGCCGCACGGCGCAGGGCGCGGCTCTTGTTCACCGTCTCCATGAACTCGGCCTCGGGGTCGCTGTCATAGACCACCCCGCCGCCGGCCTGGATGTAAAGCTGGCCGTCCTTGATCACCCCGGTGCGCAGCGCGATGCACATGTCCATCTCGCCATTGGCGGCGAAATAGCCGACGCCGCCGGCATAGACGCCGCGCTTCTCGGGCTCGAGCTCGTCGATGATCTCCATCGCCCGGACCTTGGGCGCGCCCGAGACGGTGCCGGCCGGCATCCCCGCCAGCAACGCCGAAAGCGCATCCTCGCCCTCGCGCAGCTCGCCCACGACGTTCGAGACGATGTGCATGACGTGGCTGTAGCGCTCGACGATGAATTGCTCGGTCGGCGTGACGGTGCCCATCTTCGCCACCCGACCGACATCGTTGCGGCCCAGGTCCAGAAGCATCAGGTGCTCGGCCAGCTCCTTCTGATCGGCCAGCAGGTCGGCCTCCAGCGCGTCGTCCTCGGCCGGGGTCGCGCCGCGCGGGCGGGTGCCGGCGATGGGGCGGACGGTGACCTGGCCCTCGCGCAGCCGCACCAGGATCTCGGGCGAAGCGCCGACGATCTGGAAACCGCCGAAGTTCAGGAAGAACATGAAGGGCGAGGGATTGGTGCGCCGCAAGCTGCGGTAGAGCGCGAAGGGCGGCAGCGGGAAATCCATCGCCCAGCGTTGCGAGGGCACCACCTGGAAGATGTCGCCGGCGCGGATGTAGTCCTTGGCCTTTTCCACCGCCGCGAGATAGGCTTCCTTGCTGAAATTGCTGCGCAATTCGCCGATCTTCAGGTCGTGGCCAAGCGCGCGCGGCTCGCTGGGCTGGCGGTCGAGCGAGCGCAGCGCCTCCATCAGCCGCTCGGCCGCCTGGGCATAGGCGGCGCGGGCCGGCGTGGCCGCGTCATGCCAGGCGGGGGCGCAAAGAGCCACCTCGCCCTTGACGCCGTCCAGCACCGCGACGACCGAGGGGCGCATCATCATCGCATCGGGCAGGCCAAGGGGGTCGGGGTTCACGTCGGGCAGCCGCTCGACCAGCCGGATCATGTCATAACCCAGATAGCCGAAAAGCCCCGCCGCGCCGGCCGGCACGCCCTCCGGCATGTCGATGCGGCTTTCCGCGATCAGGGCGCGCAGGCTGTCCAGCGCCGGGCGGTCGTCGGCCGCGAACTCGTCCGAATAGCGGGCGTTGCGGTTGATGCGCGCCTTGCCGTCGCGGCATTCCCAGATCAGGTCCGGCTTCATGCCGACGAAGGAATAGCGGCCGCGCACCTCGCCGCCGGTGACGCTTTCCAGCATGAAGGAATTCGGCGCCGCCTCGGCCAACTTCAGCATCAGGCTGACCGGCGTATCGAGGTCTGCCGCCAGCCGGATGGTCAGCAACTGGTTGCGGCCCTGGGCCCAGCCGCGTTCGAATGCGGCGAAATCGGGGGCGATCTCCATCACTGGACCTGCGCGTTCACCGCATCCACGGCAGTCTGGTTCAGGGTGACGCCGCCCTGGGCCTGAAGCGCGCGGGCGAAATAGTCGAAGACGTCCTGGCGCAGCGAATCCGCCAGCCGGGCCGAGATGCCGGCGCGGATCTGCGCGCCCTCCTCGCCGTCGGTCGCGGCGGGATGGATCTTGTCCAGCGTCACCAGAAAGACCCGGTTCTCGGCATCGACCACCTCGGTCGCGCCTTCCTCGGCGATCTCGAATGCCTGGGCCACCACGTCCTGCGGCACGCCGTTGATGAAGCCGCCGCGGGACAGGTTCGGCGCCGGCGTGCCGGGTGCGGGGGCGGGCTTGTCCGCGGCCGCGGCCTCGGCGTCGCCGCTGACGGGCGCCGCGGCGCCAAGGGCCTGGGCGACCGGCGCGGTCGCCGCCGCCGGGGCCGGCCCGATGCCGGGCTCGGCGGCCGCCTCGGCCTCGACGCGGCGCTCCTCGGCCAGCGCCAGCAGCTGGCGATGCGTCTCGTTGCGGGTCCAGTCCTCGGCCACCCGGTCCCGCACCTCCTCGAAGGGGATCAGCGCCGGCGGCACGAGCTCGTCCAGCCGCAGGGCGAACACGCCGCCATCCTCGGTTTCGAACAGCTCGGGAAAGTCCTTCTCGGTCAGCTGCGCCGCGCGCTGGCGGAATTCGGGATAGGCGTCGATGCCGTCGGGATCGGCCTCGGCGCCCGCGCTCCAGTCGATCTGGCCCAGCCGCATCGGCGTGTCGCGGGCCATGTCCTCCAGCGTCGCGCCGCCGGCCAGCAGGTCGGCGAACTCGCCCGAGCGTTCCTCGATCTGGCGGCGGGCGCGATCGACCGCCGCCTCCAGCCGCAGGTCGTCGCGGGCCTGCTCGAAGGGGATGTCCAGCGGCTCCAGGATCGCGTTCATCGAGAACAGCGCCGGCCCCAGTTCCGAGCTGGCCGGGCCGGCGACGCCGGGCTGGTCCAGCGCAAAGACCGCCTCGCCGGCGGCGCCCAGCTCCGCCTGGCTGACCTCGCCCAGATCGATATCGGCCAGCGTCAGGCCGCGCTCGGCGGCCAGCTGCTCGAAGGTGACCTCGCCGCGGTCGATGCGGGCCTTCGCCTCTTCGGCGGCGGCGACGGTGGGAAAGACCAGCCGCTCGACCATGCGGCGCTCGGGTTGCTGGAACTCGTCGATGCGGTCCTGATAGAGATCGCGCAGCGCCTGCTCATCGACCTCGACCTCGTCCTCCAGCATCTCGGGGGTCAGCCAGACATAGGTGATCTTGCGGATCTCGGGCGCGGTGAAGCGGTCGGCATTGGCCTTGTGCCAGGCCTGCAGCGTCGCCTCGTCGGGTGCGGCGACCGGGGCGGGCAGGTCCTCGGCGGTCAGCTCGCGCCAGTGGATGTCGCGGGTCTCCAGCAGCCAGCCCTGGGTCAGCGCCACCACCGGCTGCGGCGCCTCGACCCCGGCCAGCGCCGCGCGCTGCAGGATCAGCCGGGCCAAGTCCATGCGCAGGTCGTGTTCGAACTCGGCCTCGCGCATCCCCTCGCGGCGCAGCGCGTCGGCATAGATGTTGCGGTCGAACTGGCCGTTCATGCCCCGAAAGGCGGACATGCCGGTGATCTGCTCGGCCACCGCCTTGTCGCCGACCGAGACGCCCACCCGGTTCGCCTCGGCCTCAAGCGCGGCGGCGGTGTAAAGCCGCGCCAGCGCCGCCTGATCGACGCCGATGGCCTTGGCCTCGGCGGCGCTGATCTGCCGGCCGGTGCGGGCCGAGAAGTCCTGCATCTCGGCGCGCAGGGTGCGGGCATAGTCCTGCGACGAAATCCCGACATCGCCGACCGAGCCGATATCGGCCGAGCCGCCCGAGAAATTGGTGACGCCGAAGCCGCCCAGCCCCAGAACCAGCATGCCCATCAGCAACCAGACGATGGTCGATTTGCCCTTGCCCCGCATCTTGTCGCCGTGCCCCGCCACTTGTTCTTGTCAGTCAGCGCAAGTCTTTAGGATGCCAAGGGCCCGGCGGCAAGTGCCGCGACGCCGCGCCGCCTCCTCGCGCCCTTCACAATCCGGTCGGCGCCATCAGGGCCGGAAGGCATCCAGCCGCCGCATCAGCGCCGCGATGCCGTCCCGGTCGGCATTGGCGAAGGCGATGCGCAGGTGGCACGCGGCCTCGGGATCGTCGGCGGGCATGAACATGGTGCCGGGCAGCAGCAGCACCCCGGCCTCGCGCAGCAGGCGTTGCGCCAGCTCCGGCGCGGGCATGTCGAAGGGATGCTCGACCCAGGCGAAATAGGCGCCGCAGCCCTTGACGCGCCAGCCCGGCAGCGCCGCCATGCCCTGGGCCATGGCGTTGCGGCGGGCCAGGATCTCGGCCCGCTCGCCGGCCAGCCAGCCCCTCAGGTTCGCCATGCCCCAGGCAGCGCCGATCTGGCCCAGCTGGCCGGCGCAGATGGCGACGGTGTCGAGGAACTTCTCGACCTCGGCCATGCGGGCCGGGCTGGCGATCAGCGCCCCGACGCGATGCCCGGTCAGCCGATAGGCTTTCGAGAAGCTGTAGAGATGGATCAGCGTGTCGCCCCAGTCGGGATCGGCGAACAGGTCGTGCGGCGCGTCCTCGCGCGCGTCGAAATCGCGATAGGTCTCGTCCAGGACCAGCGCCAGCCCGCGCGACCGCGCCAGATCGAAGAAGCCGCGCAGCAGTCCGGCCGGATATTCCGCGCCCGAGGGATTGTTGGGGCTGACCAGCACGATGGCGCGCGAGCGGTCCGAGATCAGCCGGGCAGCCGCCTCGGCGTCGGGCAGCATGCCCGGGCCACAGCGCAGCGGCACGGCCCGGATGCCCTGCATGTCCAGCCACATCTTGTGATTGAAATACCAGGGCGTGGGCAGGATCACCTCGTCCCCCGCCCGGGCCAGCGTCTGGATGGCGGCGCAGAACGCCTGGTTGCAGCCCTGGGTGATCGCGACCTCTTCGGGGCGGATGGGGCCGGCATAGGCGCGGCTCCAGTCGCGGGCCACCGCCTCGCGCAGTTCGGGACGGCCCAGCACCGGGCCGTAGAGATGCGCGTCGGGCCGCTCCAGCGCCGCCTCGGCCATGGCGCGGCGCAGGGCTTCCGGCGGCGGTTCGACCGGCGCGGCCTGGCTGAGGTTGATCAGCGGCCGCTCGGGCGGGAAAGCCAGCCCTTGCAGCCAGCGGCGGGCCTCCATCACCGGCGGGCGGAAGGTGGCGGCAAGGGCGGGATTGAGCGGCAGCATGGGCAGGGTCTCAGTCGGTAAGGCGCAATCCGCCGAAATCCGGCGGCGTGGACAGGTCGAAGCCCGAGCCCGCGGCAGACGGCGGGGCGGCGGCTTCCTCCTCCGGGCCCGGCTCGGCCGGGGCAGCCGCGGCCGGCGGTTCCGGCGTGCCTGCGGCCGTCGGGGCAGCGGCGGGCAGCGCCCGCTCGGGCGCCCGGTCGAGGCTGGGCACCACCACCTTGCCGGGCGGCGGCACCGGGATCGGCGCCTCGGCCGCCGGGTCGGGCAGATCGGCGGGGCCGGCCTCGGGCGGCGTCATCTCGGGGGCGCTGGGGGCTTGGGCCGGGGTTTCGGGCCGGCTGTCGGCGGCATCGGCACGGGTCGGCGCCGCCTCGCCGGCGGGCTGCGGGACGGCGGGGGCGGCGGGCCGCGCCGGCGGCTCGCCGGCCAGCGGCGCGGGGCGCTGCGGCTGCATGTCGGTGCTGCGGGCAAATTCGGATTCGGCCGGCACCGAGAGCGAGGTGGCGGCGCCCGGCCCGGCCGCTGCCTCGCCGGGCGTTCCCGGTCGAACGGGTTCCGACCCCTCGGTTGCGGCTGCCTCGGCAGGCGGCTCGACAGAGGCCGGATCGGCGGGCGGTTTCGACGGCTCCGGCGCCGGGATTGCCGGCGCCTCGACGGCCTCGGCGGTCGGCTCCCTCTCCCCGCTTTCGCCGGCGGCGGGCAGCGGGGCCGGGCGCGGCGGCTGCGGCAGGGCCAGCGACAGCGCGGCCAACGCGGCGCCGCAGACCAGCACGCCATGAACCAGACCCGTCGCGAACCCTCTTGCCATGCCTCGACCGTCCCGCCCTTGGCTTTCACGCCGGTTTTTCTTGCCCGCGGGCTTGACCCACCGCAAGGCTTTAGCCCATCTATAGCCGCAGATTTTCCGGGGTTCACCCCCCAATGCAAGGCCCCGCCATGATCCTGCTCATCGACAATTACGACAGCTTCACCTGGAACCTCGTGCATTACATGGGCGAGGCCGGGGCGGATGTGGTCGTGCGCCGCAACGACGTGCTTTCCGTCGAGGAGGCGCTGGAGATGGGCGCACAGGGCATCGTCATCTCGCCCGGGCCCTGCGATCCGGCCCATGCCGGCATCATCGTGCCGCTGATCAAGGCGGCGGCGGAAAGGGGCGTGCCGCTGTTCGGCGTCTGCCTGGGCCATCAGGCCATCGGCGAGGCCTTCGGCGGCAAGGTGGTGCGCGCCTCGCGCATCGTGCATGGCAAGACCGACGCGATCAGCCATGACGGCACCGGGGTCTTCGCCGGCCTGCCCTCGCCCCTGACCGCGACGCGCTATCACTCGCTGACGGTCGAGCCGGAAAGCCTGCCCGACTGCCTGCGCGTCACCGCCACCGCCGCCGACGGCACCATCATGGGGCTGGTGCACAAGACCCTGCCGGTCGAGGGCGTGCAGTTCCACCCCGAAAGCATCGCCTCGGAATACGGCCACGACATGATCCGCAACTTCCTGCGCCGCTGCCAGAACCTGGGCGCTGCGGCATGAGCGCCGCCGTCACCGACATCCGGCCGCTGATCGGCCTGGCCGCCAGCCGGCCGCTGACCGGCACCGAGGCCGAGGCGGCCTTCGGCGCCTTGTTCGAGGGCGCGGCCACCCCCGCCCAGATCGGCGGGCTGCTGATGGCGATGCGCGTGCGCGGCGAGACGGTCGAGGAGATGGCCGCCGCCACCCGCGCCATGCGCGCACGGATGAACCGCATCAAGGCCCCCGCGGGCGCCATGGACATCGTCGGCACCGGCGGCGACGGCAAGGGCACGCTGAACATCTCGACCGCCACGGCCTTCGTGGTCGCGGGCGCCGGCGTGCCGGTCGCCAAGCATGGCAACCGCAACCTGTCCTCGAAATCGGGCTCGGCCGATGCGCTGACCCATCTGGGGCTGAACGTCATGTCCACCCCCGAGATCGCCGAGCGGGCGCTGGCCGCCACCGGCATCTGCTTCATGATGGCGCCGGTGCATCATCCCGCCATGCGCCATGTCGGCCCGGCGCGGGCGGAACTGGGCACGCGGACGATCTTCAACCTGCTGGGGCCGATGACCAATCCCGGCGGGGTGCGGCGGCAGCTGACCGGCACCTTCGACCGGGTCTGGAACCGGCCGATGGCCGAGACGCTGCGCGAGCTGGGCAGCGAGGCCGCCTGGCTGGTGCATGGCGGCGACGGCACCGACGAGATCTCGATCGCCGAGCCGACCTGGGTGGCGCAGCTGAAGGACGGCGAGATCACCGAGTTCCAGATATCGCCCGAGGATGCCGGCCTGCCGGTGCATCCGTTCGAGGCGATCCTGGGCGGCGATCCGGCGCAGAACGCCGCGGCGCTGCGGGCGCTGCTGGACGGCGCGCCGGGCGCCTATCGCGACGCGGTGGTGCTGAACGCCGCCGCGGCGCTGCTGATCGCGGGTAAGGCCGGCGACCTGCGCGAGGGCGCCGAGATCGCCCGCGACGCCATCGGCAGCGGCAAGGCCAAGGCCAAGCTGGCCGCGCTGGCGGCCGAGGTCGGCGCGCCGGAAGCTCATGACTGAACCCGCCGCCGTCCCTCGCGCCTGGGCCGATCTGCCATTCTTTCAGCAGGATTGGCCGACCATCGCCGCCCGGCTGCCGCAGCGCGACTGGCTGCCCGGCCCCGCCCGCGTCTTCGCCGCGCTGGAGCTGACCCCGCCCGAGCAGGTGCGGGTGGTGATCCTGGGCCAGGACCCCTATCCGACGCCCGGCCATGCCAACGGGCTGGCCTTTTCGGTCACGCCGGAAACCGCGCTGCCGCGCTCGCTGAAGAACATCTATGCCGAGCTGCGCGAGGATATCGGCGCCGCGCCCCCGAACGGCGACCTGAGCCATTGGGCGCGGCAGGGGGTGCTGCTGCTCAACACCTCGCTTTCGGTGCTGCCCGGACAGGCCGGGGCCCATGCGAAATGGGGCTGGGAGAAGCTGGCGCGTCAGGCCGTCACCCGCGCGCAGCGGCAGCGCCCGCTGGCCTTCATCCTCTGGGGTGCCCATGCGCAGAAGGCGCTGGCCGGACTGCCGCGCCCGCAGGACCTGGTGATCGAAAGCGCGCATCCCTCGCCGCTTTCAGCGCGGCGCGGCTTCTTCGGCTCGCGCCCGTTCAGCCGGGTGAACGACTGGCTGCGGGCGCGGGGCGAGCCTGTGATCGACTGGGCCCTTTCCGAAACCGCCGCCGCGGGGTAAACCGACGTCATGGACATTCTCGACCGCATCAAGGCCTACAAGCTGGAAGAAATCGCCGCCGCCAAGGCCGCCCGGCCGCTGTCGGGCGTCGAGGCTGCCGCCCGCGCCGCCTCGGCCCCGCGCGGCTTTGCCCGCGCGCTGGCCGCGAAGGCCGCGACCGGCCATGCGCTGATCGCCGAGATCAAGAAGGCCAGCCCCTCCAAGGGTCTGATCCGCCCGGATTTCGACCCGCCGGCGCTGGCCCGCGCCTATGAAGCCGGGGGGGCCGCTTGCCTTTCGGTGCTGACCGACGCCCCCAGTTTCCAAGGCGCGCCCGAATTCCTGACCGCCGCGCGCGATGCCTGCGGCCTGCCGGCGCTGCGCAAGGATTTCCTCTATGACACCTATCAGGTGGCCGAGGCCCGCGCCTGGGGTGCCGATTGCATCCTGATCATCATGGCCTCGGTCGACGACACGCTGGCCGCCGAACTCGAGGACGCGGCCATCCATTGGGGTATGGACGCGCTGGTCGAGGTCCACGACCGCGAGGAACTGGACCGTGCGCTGCGTCTGAAATCGCCGCTGATCGGCGTGAACAACCGCAACCTCAAGACTTTCGAGGTCAGCCTGGACGTGACGCTGGAACTGGCGCCGCATGTGCCGACCGGCCGCGACCTAGTCTGCGAAAGCGGGCTGTTCACCCCCGCCGACCTGGACCGCATGGCCGAGGCCGGGGTCCGGCGCTTCCTGATCGGCGAAAGCCTGATGCGGCAGGCCGACGTGACCGGCGCCACCCGGCAGATCCTGGGCCTCGCGGCATGAGCCTGACGCATTTCGACGCCCAAGGCCAGGCGCATATGGTCGATGTCTCCGAAAAGCCCGAGACCGCGCGCGAGGCGGTGGCCGAGGGCCTGGTCATCATGGCGCCCGAGACGCTGGCGCTGGCGCAGGACGGCGCGGCCAAGGGCGACGTGATGGGCGTGGCGCGGCTGGCCGGCATCATGGGCGCCAAGCGCACCGCCGACCTGATCCCGCTTTGCCATCCGCTGCCGATCACCAAGGTCTCGGTCGATCTGGCGGCCGATCCGGCTCTGCCCGGCATCCGCGTCACCGCCACCGTCCGAACGGCCGGCAAGACCGGCGTCGAGATGGAGGCGCTGACCGCCGTCTCGACCGCCTGCCTGACCGTCTATGACATGCTCAAGGCCGCGCAGAAGGACATGCGCATCGAAGGCATCCGCCTGCTCTCCAAGACCGGCGGCAAATCGGGCGACTTCCGCGCGCCCTGAGGGGGAAGAATGATCAGCGTCGAAGAAGCCCGCGCCCGCGTCCTGGCCCTTGCCCGGCCGCCCGAGCCCGAACAGGTGGCGCTGGAACAGGCGCTCGGCCGCGCCATGATCGCGCCGGGTATCGCCCGGCTGACGCAACCGCCCTTCGACGCCTCGGCCATGGATGGCTATGCGCTGCGCTCGGCGGATCTGCCCGGGCCGCTGGCGGTGATCGGCACGGCGGCGGCGGGCGTGCCCTATGCGGGCGAGACGCCCCCCGGCAGCGCCATCCGGATCTTCACCGGAGCGCCGGTTCCCGCCGGTTACGACCGTGTGGTCATGCAGGAGATCGTCACCCGCGACGGCGACCGCATCACCGTCACCGAGGTCGGGCCCAACCTGAACATCCGCCGCCAGGGCAATGATTTCTCGGAAGGTTCCGCCTTTCAGCCCGCCCGGCCGCTGCGCCCTGCCGATCTGGCGCTGCTCGCGGCGATGAACGTGCCGCGGCTGACGGTCGCGCGCCGGCCGCGCGTCGCCGTGCTGGCCGGCGGCGACGAACTGGTGCGCCCCGGCTCGGACCCGGCGCCGGGCCAGATCATCAGCTCGAACGACATTGCCATCGCCGCGCTGGCGCGCGAGGCCGGGGCCGAGCCCATGGTCCTGCCGCTGGCCCGCGACACCGAGGAAAGCCTGCGCGACCGTTTCGCCGAGGCCGAGGGCTGCGACCTGATCGTGACCATCGGCGGCGCCTCGGTCGGCGATCACGACCTGATCGCCAAGGTCTCGGCCGATCTCGGGATGGAGCGCAGCTTCTACAAGCTGGCCATGCGCCCCGGCAAGCCGCTGATGGCCGGGCGCATGGGCGATGCGGCCATGCTGGGTCTGCCGGGAAATCCGGTCTCTGCCGTGGTTTGCGCGAAACTCTTCATGCAGCCGCTGATCCGCGCCATGCAGGGCCTGCCGCCCGGGCCCGACCCCCTGCAGGCCGTGCTGACCCGCGACCTGCCGCCCGAGGGCGACCGCCAGCATTACCTGCGCGCCCGGCTCTCGCCCGGCGACGGCCTGCCCGGCATCGAACCCTTCCCCGACCAGGATTCCGCCCGGCTGTGGCTGCTGGCCGAGGCCGATGCCCTGCTGATCCGCCCCGCCGGCGACCCGGCCCGCAAGGCGGGCGAGCGCATGGGCTACCTGCCGCTCTAGCCGGTTAACCCGAAGTTTACCCGAATCGCCATAAAGATTGACGCAAGGGATTGGCCGCGCTAGAACATTCAATGAACATGATGGCGGCCGCAGCAGATCGGGGGCAGAACATGCTGACGAAGAAACAGATCCAGCTTCTTGAATTCATTCAGGCGCGGATGGCTCGCGACGGGGTGCCGCCCTCGTTCGACGAAATGAAACTCGCGCTGGACCTGCGCTCGAAATCGGGAATTCATCGCCTCGTGACCGCCCTTGAGGAACGCGGATTCATCCGCCGCCTGCCGCATCGCGCCCGGGCGCTGGAAATCGTCCGCCTGCCCGACAGCCTCAGCAAGGGCCCCGGCTTCCAGCCGCGGGTGATCGACGGGGACGCGCCCGACCGCCCGGCGCCGCTGCCGCGCGGCGCGATGGAGATTGCCGTTTCCGCCGTGGAACTGCCTGTGATGGGCCGCATCGCCGCCGGCGTCCCGATCGAGGCGATCTCCGAGGTCTCGCATCACATCGCCGTGCCGGGCTCGATGCTCTCCGGCCAAGATCGGCATTACGCGCTGGAGGTGCGCGGCGATTCGATGATCGAGGCGGGGATCAACGACGGCGACGTTGTGGTGATCCGCGAACAGGACACGGCCGAGAACGGCGACATCGTCGTCGCCCTGGTCGAAGGATCCGAGGCGACGCTGAAACGCTATCGCCGCAAGGGCGGCATGATCGCGCTCGAAGCGGCGAACCCAGCCTACGAGACCCGCGTGCTGCCCGAGGACAAGGTGCGCATCCAGGGCCGCCTCGTCGGGCTGATCCGCAGCTACTAGGCCCGCGCCGGCGGTTCACTTGCCCGGCACAGGCGGCCCTGCGGCGTTGCGGGTTCGGGCCCGCTGCGCTAACCATGGCGCAAACGCGACAGGTCAAGGACAATCCATGCGCGCTCTGACGTTCCGCATCTTCGCCCTGCTCATGGTCCTGGCGCTGCCGGCGCAGGCCTTCGACACCAATGCCCGGGCGGCCTGGGTCTACGACGTGGCGACCGGCACCGTGCTGATGGAGAAGAATGCCGACGAGCCGCTGCCGCCGGCCTCGATGTCCAAGCTGATGACGCTGAACATGCTGTTCGAGGCGCTGCATGAAGGCCGGGTGGCGATGGACACGACCTTTCCCGTCTCGACCAAGGCCTGGCAGATGGGCGGCTCGAAGATGTTCGTCGAGCCCGCCGACCGCCCCACGGTCGAAGACCTGATCCACGGCATCATCATCAACTCGGGCAACGACGCCTGCGTCGTCGTGGCCGAGGGGCTGGCCGGCACCGAAGAGGCCTTTGCGCGGCTGATGAACGAACGCGCACGCCAGCTTGGCATGATGGATTCGCATTTCACCAATTCCTCGGGCTGGCCGGATCCGCAGCACCGGATGTCGATGCACGACCTCGGCCTGCTCGCCACCCGGCTGATCACCGAGTTTCCCGAGCTTTACAAGAATTTCGCGCTCACGGAATACAACTACAAGGGCCGGGTGCCCTCGAATGCGAACAACCGCAATCCGCTGCTGCGCCTGGGCACGGGGGACTGGAAGGCCGATGGACTCAAGACCGGCCACACGCAGGAGGCGGGCTACGGGCTCGTCGGCTCGGCCGTGCAGGGCGACCGGCGCATCGTCTTCGTGATCACCGGCCTGCCCAGCGAAAAGGCCCGGGCCGAGGAATCCGAGCGGATCGTGAACTGGGCCTATCGCCAGTTCACCATGCGCACCATCATTCCCAAGGACGAGATCGTGACCCAGGCCCCGGTCTGGCTGGGCGAAAAGAGCCGCGTCGGCCTGACCACCAGGGACGGCGTCCGGGTGCTGATCCCCGCCGGCTCGCGCTCCGGCGTCAAGGCCGAGGCGGTTTTCCGGGGCCCGATCGAGGCGCCGATCACCAAGGGCGACCAGCTCGGTGAACTGATCGTGGATATTCCCGGCGCGGGCCAGTCCCGCCTGCCGCTGCTTGCCGCGACCGATGTGGCCCGCAGCGGCGTTTTCGGCCGCATGCAAAGCGCGGCCTTCCGCCTGGGCGAGCGCGCGATCCAGTCGGTGCGCAACTGAGGCCGATCCCAGCGCATGTTCATCAGTTTCGAGGGCATCGACGGATCGGGCAAATCCACCCAGGCGCGGCGGTTGGCGCAGGTGCTGAACGCGCGCGGCATCGAGACGCTGCTGACCCGCGAACCCGGCGGCAGCGAGGGCGCCGAGGAAATCCGCCGCCTGCTGGTCGAGGGCCGGGGCGAACGCTGGTCTCCCGAAACGGAACTGCTGCTGTTCACCGCCGCCCGCCGCGACCATGTCGAGCGGCTGATACGACCGGCCCTGGCGCGCGGCGCCTGGATCGTCACCGACCGCTTCGCCGATTCCAGCCGCGTCTATCAGGGCCTTGCCCGGGCCGACCTGCGCCATCTGGTCGAGGAGCTGCACCGCCTGACCATCGGCATCGAGCCGGACCGGACCTTCATCATCGACGTCGACCCGGAGGTCGCCCTCGCCCGCGGCCAGGCGCGCGGCGGCATCGAGGATCGGTTCGAGACGCTGGGCCTCGCCTTCCAGCGCCGGCTGCGCGAGGGGTTCCTGGCGCTCGCCGCCGAGGCCCCGGGGCGCATTCATGTGATCGATGGCAGCGGCAGCGAGGATGAGGTCGCCGCCCGCGTGCTTGCCGCCCTGTCCGTCGAGGGCCCGGCATGACCGACGAGCCGCTTCCCGAGCCCGACCGCGTGCCCGGCGCGCCGCACCCGCGCGAGGCGGCGCGGGTCGTCGGCCAGGACGCGGCGGTGGCGGATTTCCTCGCCGCCGCCCGGGCGCACCGGCTGCACCACGCCTGGCTGATCTCGGGCCCGCGCGGCACCGGCAAGGCCACGCTGGCCTGGGGCATCGCGAAATGGCTGCTGAGCGGGGCCGCGTCGCCCGACCTGACCGCCTCGCCCGACGATCCGGCGGTGCGCCGCATCCGCGCGCTTTCCGAGCCGCGGCTGCACCTGGTCCGGCGCCCGGTCGATGAAAAGACCCTGCGCCTGCGGGCCGAGATCACCGTGGACGAGATTCGCCGCCTTCAGGGGTTCTTCCACATGAGCGCTGCCGAGGGCGGGCGCCGCATCGCCATCATCGACGCCGCCGACGAGATGAACCAGGCCGCCGCCAATGCGCTGCTGAAACTGCTGGAGGAGCCGCCCCACGAGGCCACGATCCTGCTGGTCGCGCACCAGCCTGCCCGGCTGTTGCCGACCATCCGCTCGCGCTGCCGCGAATTGCGGCTGCATCCGCTGGATCCCGCAGACATGGCCCGGGTGCTGCAGGATCTGGGGCTCGATCACGATGCGGCGCGGCTCTCCGCGCTGTCCGGCGGCTCGATCGGCGAGGCGCTGCGGCTGGCCGGCCAGGACGGGCTGGCGGTCTATCAGCGCATCACCGGCCTTTTCGCCGATCATCCGCGCATGGATCGCCGCGCCGCCGCCGCCCTGGCCGAGCTCGCCGCCGGGCGCGCGGGCGCCGAGGGCGATCCCTTCGACCTGGTCGTCACCCTGCTCGACCGTTTCCTGACCCGCGCCGCGCGCACCGGGCTGCTGGGCGCGCCCCTGCCCGAGGCGGCAGAAGGCGAGGCCGAGGTGCTTGGCCGCATCGCCCCCGACCCGGCCGCGGCCCGGCTTTGGGCCGGCGCCCAGGCCGAGCTTTCCGCGCGGGCCCGCGCCGGGCGGGCGGTCAACCTTGACCCTTCCGCGCTGGTGATGGATATGCTGATCGGGCTTGCGAACCAGCCCGCCGTCTGACGGAACCCTGCCGATGTCCGAACCCGACCTTCCCCTCCTGGTGGACAGCCATTGCCACCTGGACTTCCCCGATTTCGAGGGCGAGCAGGCCGAGCTGGTCGCGCGCGCCCGCGCCGCGGGCGTCACCCGCATGGTCACGATCTGCACCCGGCTGCGCAACGAACCGGCCGTGCGCGCCATCGCAGAAGCCCATCCCGGCGTGTTCTATGCCGCAGGCACCCATCCGATGTATGCCGCCGAGGAGCCGCTGGCCACGGTCGAGGACCTGGTCCTTCTGTCGCGCCATCCGCGTTTCGTCGGCATCGGCGAGACCGGGCTCGACTACCACTACACCGCCGACAGCGCCGCCATGCAGGCCGAAAGCCTGCGCATCCATATCGAGGCGGCGCGCCGCACCGGTCTGCCGCTGATCGTCCATTCCCGCGATGCGGACGAGGACATGGCCCGCATCCTGACCGAGGAGCATCGCGCCGGCGCCTTCACCGGGGTCATGCATTGCTATACCAGCGGGCGGGACCTCGCGCGGGCGGCGCTGGACCTGGGTTTCTACCTGTCCATGTCCGGCATCGCCGCCTTCCCGCGCTCGACCGAGATCCGCGAGATCTTTGCCGCCGCGCCGGCCGACCGCATCCTGGTCGAGACCGACGCCCCCTATCTTGCCCCGCCGCCCCATCGCGGCAAGCGCAACGAGCCGGCCTTTGTCGCCCATACCGCCCGGGTCGGCGCCGGGCTGCTGGGCATGACGGAAGACGCGTTCGCCAGCCTCACCACGCAGAATTTCGAACGGCTGTTTCGCAAGGCCGCGGCATGATCCGGGCCACCATCCTGGGCTGCGGCTCTTCGGGCGGCGTGCCCCGGCTGGGCAACCGCTGGGGCGAATGCGATCCGGCGAACCCGCGCAACCGCCGCCGGCGCTGCTCGCTTCTGGTCGAGCGCCATGGCCATGACGGGGTGACGCGGCTGCTGATCGACACCGGGCCCGACCTGGTGCCGCAGCTGCTGGATGCCGAGGTCGGTGAGCTGGACGCGGTCGTCTATACGCATGCCCATGCCGACCATATCCACGGCATCGACGACCTGCGGCAGATCGTCTTCAACATGCGCCGCCGAATGCCGGTCTGGGCCGACCTGCCGACCGCGGCGGCGCTGAAGACCCGCTTCGGCTATATCTTCGAGACGCCGCCCGGTTCGTCCTATCCGCCGATCTGCGACCTGCAGCCGATCCGCGGCCCTTTCGCCATCGACGGCGCGGGCGGCAGCATCGAGCTGGCGCCTTTCGAGGTCAACCACGGCGACATGAATGCGCTCGGCTTCCGCATCGGCGGGATCGAGCAGAGCTTGGTCTACCTGCCCGATGTGCTGGCGATCCCCGAGGAAGCCTGGAGCACGATCACAGGCTGCGAGGTGTTCATCTGCGACGCGCTGCGCCGGATCCCGCATCCCAGCCATGCCCATCTGGCGCTGACGCTGGAATGGATCGCGCGTTCGGGCTGCGCGCGGGGCGTGATCACCAACATGCATGTGGATCTGGATTACGACGCCGTCATGCGCGAGACGCCCGAGAATGTCGTTCCCGCCCATGACGGCATGCGGATCGAGCTGATATGACCGCCCTTTTCGACGTCATCCTGCCGGTCTTTCTGGTGGTTGGCTTCGGTTATCTGGTCTGCTGGCGCAGATGGCTGACCGAGGTGGCGGTCGACGGCGTCATGCGCTTTGCGCAGAACTTCGCCCTGCCGGTGCTGCTGTTCGGCGCCATCGCCCGGCTGGACCTGGGGGCGAACTACAACCCGCTGCTGCTCTTGGCCTTCTACAGCGGCGCGCTTCTGTCCTTTGCGCTGGGGACCGGCCTGTCGGTCTATTGGCTGAAGCGGCCCGTCGAGGACGCCATCGCCATCGGCTTCGTCTGCCTGTTCTCGAATTCGCTGCTTCTGGGGGTGCCGATCACCGAGCGCGCCTATGGGCCCGAGGCGGTGCTGGGCAACTTCACCATCATCTCGGTGCATTCGCCGCTGCTTTACACCTTCGGCATCACCGCGATGGAATTCGCCCGGGCCCGGGGCCAGAACCTGTCCGTGGGCGGGGTGGCGCTGCGGGCGCTGTCGGGCGTGCTGCACACGCCGCTGGTCATCGGCATCCTCGGCGGCTTTGCCATGAACCTGCTGACCCAGGCCGGGCTGGTCATGCCCGAGGGCTTCTGGGCGGCGGTCAGGATGATGTCCAGCGCCGCGCTGCCGGCGGCGCTGTTCGGGCTGGGCGGCGTGCTCTATCGCTACCGCCCCGAGGGCGAGACGCGGGCCATCGCGATGTGCTGCTGCATCTCGCTGCTGCTGCATCCGGCGGTGACCTTCGGGCTGGGTCGGATCTTCGCGCTGAGCATGGCCGAGATGCGCTCGGCCGTGGTGACGGCCGCCATGCCGCCGGGGGTCAACGCCTATCTCTTCGCCGCGCTTTACGGGGTGGCCAAGCGCGTCTCGGCCTCGGCGGTGCTGGTGGCGACGGGCCTGTCGATGCTGACGGTCTGGTTCTGGCTTGCCGCCCTGCCCTGATGCGCAAACGCCGCCCCGAAGGGCGGCGTCCGGCATCACCTCGGCGTCACGCCGCGCAGCCGTTCGGATCTTCGCCGCAGCAGCTCGACGGTGGTGAGCAGCGCGATGGAGAAGATCACCAGCAGCGTCGCCACGGCGAGGATGGCGGGCGAGATCTGCTCGCGGATGCCGTTCCACATCTGGCGCGGGATGGTCTGCTGGTCGGGCCCGGCGATGAACAGCACCGCCACCACCTCGTCGAACGAGGTCACGAAGGCGAACAGCGCCCCCGAGATCACCCCCGGCAGGATCAGCGGCATGGTGATGCGGAAGAAGGTGGTGCGCGGGTTCGCCCCCAGGCTGGCCGCCGCACGGTTCAGCGACTGGTCGAACCCGATCAGCGTCGCCGTCACCGTGATGATGACGAAGGGGATGCCCAGCGTGGCATGGGCCAGGATCACGCCCAGATAGGTGCCGGCCAGCTTGCCGCAACCGGGGTTCAGCCCGATCCAGGTCAGCGGCTCGCAGGGGTTCGAGTAGAAGAAGAACATCCCCGTCGCGGTGATGATGATCGGCACGATCATGGGCGAGATCAGCATCGCCATGATCGCGCGGCGATAGGGCATCTCGGGCCGCGACAGCCCCAGCGCCGCCAGCGTGCCCAGCACGGTGGCGAGGATGGTCGAGAAGAAGCCGATGATGATCGAGCTTTTCGCCGCGTTCACCCATTTCGCGTTCCGCCAGGCATCCGCCCACCAGTTCAGGTCGCGCGGCGCGTCCGGCCGCGCCATGCCGAAGGTCAGCAGGCTGTCATACCAGCGCAGCGAATAGCCGTCTGGGTCGAAGGACAGCATCCGGTCGGTGAAGGTGAAATAGGGCTCGGCATTGAAGCTTAGCGGGATGATCACCACGATGGGCGCGATCAGGAAGAAGAAGATCGCGCCGCAGATCGCCAGATAGGTGTAGTGCCAGACCTTTTCCAGCGGCGATGCGTAGGTTGGAAGCGCCATGGCCGTTATCCCAGTTTCAGGTTGTCGATGCCGACGAGCCGGTCATAGACCCAGTAGAGGATCAGAACCCCGCCCAAAAGCAGCGCCGCCAGCGCGGCCGCCATGGACCAGTTCAGCGTCTGCGTCATGTGCATCGCGATCATGTTGGAGATCAGCTGGCCCGACGAGCCGCCGACCAGCGCGGGGGTGATGTAATAGCCCACCGCCAGGATGAAGACCAGAAGCGCCCCCGCCCCCAGCCCCGGCAGGGTCTGCGGGAAATAGATGCGGCGGAAGGCGGTCCAGCTGGTCGCGCCCAGGCTGCGCGCGGCGCGCACGTAGCTGGGATTGATGGTGCGCATCACCGAATAGAGCGGCAGGATCATGAAGGGCAGCAGGATATGGGTCATGGCGATGATCGTGCCGGTCTGGTTGAAGATCATCTGCAGCCGCTGGTTGTTGCCGATCACCCCCAGCCAGACCAGCACGTCGTTGACCACGCCCTGCTGCTGCAACAGCACGATCCAGGCCGTGGTCCTGACGAGAAGCGAGGTCCAGAACGGCAGCAGCACCAGGATCATCAGCAGGTTCGACTGCCGCATCGGCAGGGTGGCCAGCAGATGCGCGATCGGAAAGCCCAGCAGGAAGGTGGTGAAGGTGATGACCAGCGACAGCCAGAATGTGCGCAGGAACAGCTTGCCGTAGATCTGCTGCTGCGCCGGGGCGGCAGTGATGTTGCCCTGCTCGTCCCGGGTGCGGTCCACCGCCGCGAGGTAGAAGTTGGTGGTATAGGGCGAGGAAGCCTCGCGCATCACCGACCACAGCCGCGGGTTGCCCCATCTGGCGTCCATGTCCAGGATCGCCTCGCGATAGGGCGGCTCGATGCCGCCGCGCGCCTGCCGCCCGGCCGAAGTGAACAGCGAACGCGTGCCCGGCATGTCGTAATTGATGCGGGTGCCGACCACGCCCACGGTGCGCGCCTGGGCGGCGGCGGTCAGGTCGGCGGCCAGCGCCGCCCAGGCGGCATCGTCGGGCTCGGTGCCGCGCGGGTTGTCGTGGAACCAGGCGGTCAGCTGCGGCATGTTGGCCGAAAAGCCTTCGTTCTTGACCGACCGCTGCAGCATCTGCCCGATCGGCATCACGAAGGTGATCAGGACGAACAGCAAAAGCGGCAGCACCAGCAGGAAGGCGCGCCGCCGCGCCCGGCGCGAGCTGCGCGCAAGCGCAGACTTCAGCGGGCGGCCGTCGGCGGTTCTCAGCGTTCCGCCTTCGTCGAGGCCGCCGGCCTCGGTCACGATCGCGGCATGGGGGTCAAGGGCTTTGGCCATCTGGGTCCTTCGTCAGGCAATCCTTGGTCGGAAGCCGCGGCCCGAACCAGCGGGCCGCGGCACGATTCAGAGGTCAGTTGGCGAGCCAGCCGTTGAAACGCTCGGCCAGCTCGGCCGAGTGGTCGGCCCAGAATTCCGGGTCGTCCATGACCGCGGTCTGCATGTATTCGGGATTGGTCGGCATATGCGGCCCCATCTCGGTCTTGCCGTCCTGATACAGCCCGACCAGCGCCGCCGAGCTTTGCCGCGACGGGCCATAGGCGATGTATTTCGCCTGATTGGCCAGCTGTTCGGTGGCGGTGGCGAATTTCAGGTATTCCAGCGCCGCCTCGGGATTGGGCGAGCCCTTGGGAATGACGAACATGTCCATGTCCATGTATTGCCCGTCCCAGATGATCTCGAAGGGCTTGCCCTCGCCGACCATGGCGTCGAAGAAACGGCCGTTATAGCCGGTCGCCATCACCACCTCGCCATCGGCCAGCAGCTGCACCGGCTGGGCGCCGGCCTCCCACCAGACCACGTCGCGCTTGATGGTGTCGAGCTTGGCGAAGGCGCGGTCGACGCCTTCGGGCGTGCCCAGCACCTCATAGATCTGGTCGGGCGCCACGCCGTCGGCGATCAGCGCCAGATACAGGGTGCGCTTGGGGTTCTTGGGCAGGCCGCGCTTGCCCGGGAACTTGGCGGTGTCGAAGAAATCCGCCGCGGTGGAGGGTTTCTCGCCCTCGAATTTCGTGGTGTCGAAGGCGATGACCGTGCCCCAGAAGATGTTGGCCACGGCGCATTCCTGCAATGCGCCGGGGATGAAGTCCTCGGTGGCGGGCGTGCCGTCCGGCGCGGCCGGCAGGATGGCGGGATCGATCTCGACCAGCGCGCCCTCGTCGCAAAGCCGGATCGCGTCCGAGACCTCGATATCGAAGACGTCGCCGGTGACGTTGCCCGCCTCGACCTGCGCCTTCAGCGGCGTGGCCGGGTTGTCGGCGGCCAGCATGTTCACCTTGATGCCGGTCTGTTCGGCGAACGGAATGTTATAGGCCTCGACCTGCGATCTTTCATAGGCACCGCCCCAGGAGACGACGTTGACCTCCTTGTTCTGGGCATGGGCCGCCAGACCGAGGCTGCACAGCGCCGAGGTCAGGATCAGAGTGGTTTTCATGATTTACTCCCGTTGGTGTTTCGGCTCTCTGGCCGTTCTTTGGCCCGTTCGGGCTTTCGGCGGGCCGCGGCGGGACGATGCCCGCCGCGGCAATCGCATCAGTTCGACGCCAGCCAGGCGTTGAACCGCTCTTGCAGCTCGGCGTCGTGATCGACCCAGAAGTCGAGATTCGAGGCCAGCGCGTTTTCGAGGTTCTCGGCATAGGTGGGCAGGTTCGGCCCCATCGGCACCTCGGTGCCCTCGATATTGCCGACCAGCGCGGCGGCCGAGACGCGCGGCGGACCGTAGCTGATGAACTCGGCGGCGCGGGCCTGCTGCTCGGGCGCGGTCGAGAAGGCGATGAACTCCTTCGCGGCCTCGGGGTTGGGGGCGCCCTTCGGCATCACCCAGCCCTCCATCTCGTAGATCTGGCCGTCCCAGACGATATTGAAGGGCTTGCCCTCCTGCTGGGCGGCGTTGAAGATCCGGCCGTTGAAGGCGAAGGCCATCGAGACCTCGCCATCGGCCAGCAGCTGCGGCGGCTGGGCGCCGGCTTCCCACCAGATCACGTTGTTCTTGATGCTGTCGAGCTTGGCGAAGGCGCGGTCGACGCCCTCGGGCGTGCCCAGCACCTCATAGACCTTATCGGGCGCGACGCCGTCGGCCATCAGGGCGAATTCCAGGTTGAACTTGGCGCCCTTGCGCATGGTGCGCTTGCCGGGGAACTTGGCCGTGTCGAAGAAATCCGCCGCGCCGGCCGGCTTGGCATCCGGGAACTTCGTGTCGTCATAGGCCAGGATCATCGAATAGACGTCCGTGCCGACGAAGCAGTCGGTGATCGCGCCCTCGATGAAATCCTCGGCGGCCGGGGTGCCGTCGGCGGCGGGGGTCAGGATCGCCGGATCGATCTCTTCCAGCAGGCCCTCGTCGCAAAGCCGCACGGCATCGGCATATTCGACCGAGGCCACGTCGATCGAGACATTGCCCGCCTCGACCTGCGCCTTGACCGGGGTCGCGGGGTTGTCGGCATCCGAGACCTGGACCTTGATGCCGGTCTTGGCCTCGAAGGGCTTGGCATAGGCCTCGACATGGCTCATGCCGTAGGCGCCGCCCCAGGACAGCAGGTTGACCTGCTTGTCCTGCGCCTGGGCCGCAGCCGCGATGGCGATCAGCGCAGTGGTCAGTATCAGCGTGCGTTTCATCATAACTCCCTGGTTTCTTGCTCGATGCACACTCAGACCGGATCGAGGGCGCGGGCGTCCTCGGGATGCCAGCCGATCCGTATCGTCTCGCCGGGCGACAGTTTCACCTGGCCCAGCGTATTGCGGTATTTCATCACGAAATCGTCCTGGCCCGCGACATGCAGCCGCGCCCGCAGGATGTCGCCCATATAGATCACGTCGCGCACCTGCGCCTCGATGGTATGGGCGCCGGCCGGCATGAGGTCCGGCTTGAACTCGACCCGCTCGGGCCGGATCGAGACGGTGGTCGGCCGGCCGCTTTCGCGGATGTTCACGGCGGTGGCGTCGATCAGCTCGCCATTGCCCAGCCGCACCAGCGCCTTGTCGCCCTGAAGTTGCTCGATGGTGCCGCGCAGGGCGTTGTTCTCGCCGATGAAGCCGGCGACGAAGCTGTTCTCGGGCTGCTCGTACAGCACAGGCGGCGGCGCGAGCTGCTGGATGCGGCCGTCGTTGAACACGGCGATGCGGTCCGACATGGTCAGCGCCTCGCCCTGGTCGTGGGTGACATAGACCACGGTGATGCCCAGCCGGTCGTGCAGCGCCTTGATCTCGAACTGCATGTGCTCGCGCAGCTGCTTGTCGAGCGCGCCCAGCGGCTCGTCCATCAGGACCAGCTTGGGGTCGAAGACCAGCGCGCGGGCCAGCGCGATCCGCTGCTGCTGGCCGCCCGAAAGCTGGGCCGGGCGGCGGTTCTTGAACTGGCCCATCTGCACCATGTCCAGCGCGCGGGTGATGCGGCTCTCGCGCTCTTCCTTGGACATGCCGCGCACTTCCAGCGGAAAGGACAGGTTCTCGCCCACGCTCATATGCGGAAACAGCGCGTAGTTCTGGAACACCATGCCGATGCCGCGCCGGTGGGGCGGGACGTCGTTGATGTTCCTGCCATCCAGGCGAATCTCGCCATGCGTCGCCGTCTCGAAGCCGGCGAGCATCATCAGGCAGGTGGTCTTGCCCGAACCGGACGGGCCAAGCATGGTCAGAAATTCGCCCTTGCCGATGGTCAGGTTCAGATCCTTGACGACAAGCGTCTGACCATCATAGCTTTTCTGGACGTGATCGAAGACAACGAAAGCGTCGTTGCCGGGGTCAGCTGTCACGATGCGGGCTCCCTGTTTCTGTTGGTTCTTCGTTCCGCCCCCCGACAGTAATCGGCGCCTGTCAGGGAATGCAACTCACTTGTCAGGGCGGCGGGCAGGACGCAGGCGACGAAGTCGGTGTCGCATTGCGTCACTGCCCTTTCGCCCGGCAAATCTCAGCTTTCTGGTGGGAGTTCGCGCGACCGTCCGTTCGCATCCAGCGCCACGAAGACGAAGGTGGCCTGCGTGACCTTCTGCATCTCCACCCCCTCGCGCGAGCGCCGCCAGGCCTCGACATGCAGCTGCATCGAGCTGCGCCCCTCGCGCAGGATGCGGGCGAAGACCGAGACCTCGTCGCCGACCTTGACCGGCTGGTGAAAGGTGAAGCTGTCCACCGCCACCGTGGCGCAGCGCCCCCGCGCCCGCCGGGCGGCGACATTGCCCGCTGCAAGGTCCATCTGCGACATCAGCCAGCCGCCGAAGATATCCCCTGCCGGGTTGGTGTCCGCCGGCATGGCGGTGGTGCGGATCGCGGGCTCGCCCCGCGGATAGTCGTCCTGCGTCATGCGCGTCCCTCGTGCTTGCGTGCTGCTTGCCGGGCCGCGAAGCGCCCCCCCGCGCAAGCTGACCGCCGCCGCGCGCGCCGTCAATGCCCGGCGGAGTCAGCGAAAGCGATAGAGGTCGGCATCGGGATCGGCGTGCCCGTCGATGCGCCGCGTGGTCACTTCGGCGGCAATGACGGAATAGGTGATGCCGTTGCCGCCGAAGCCCATCACCGCATGGCAGCGCCGGCAGCCCGGCACCGCGTCGAAGATCGGCAGCCCGTCGTCGCTGTCGCCGAAGGCCGCGGCCCAGCGATACGCCGGGCGGCCGATGCGGATGCCGCAGGTCTCGCGCAGCTTGCGGGCGATCTCGGCGGCGTTGCGGCGCAGCTTCTCCGGGTCCTGATAGGCGTCGGGGCTGGCCTCGTCCTCGCCGCCGGCGATGATCCGGCCGGTGGACGTGGTGCGGAAATACAGGTAGGGATCGGCGGCCTCCCACACCAGAAAATCCCGCAGCCAGGCCGGATGGCGCACCCCCTCGGCCGAGGCGAGGGCCCAGGTCGAGATGATGCGGTGATGCGCCGAGACGAGCTGCGGCAGGAATTCGTAGCCGGTGCAGAACACCACATGGCCCGCCACCACCACCCGCCCGGTCGAGAAACCCAGCGCCACGCCGTCCGCCAGTTCGGCGAAATCCGTGACCTCGAAGGGTGAGACGATCTCGGCCCCGCGCTCTTGCGCCACCCGCAGCAGCCCCGCCGTCAATTGCGCCGGATTGGCCGAGGCCGAGGCGGCCGAGACGATGGCGCCGGTGCGGTCGATGCCGAATTCCCCGAGCAGGCGCTGGCGGGGGATGAACTCGGCCGCGATGCCGGTCTCGCGGCGCAGCGCCGCCTCGGCCTCCAGCGCGCGAAAGCCCATCTCGTCCCCGGCAAGATAGAGCGCCCGCTTGCGCTGCATCTGGCAGTCGAGGCCCAGGCGGCGCGACAGGCGCAGCAGTTCCTCGACCGCCTTGACCGAGCGTCGCCAGGCCCGCGATGCCTTGTCGGGGCCGATCTGGCGCATGAGCCGGCTCAGCGGCACGTCGATCTCGTGCTGGATCATCGCCGTCGAGGCGAGCGACGAGCCCCGCACCGGCTGGCGGCGATCCACCAGCAGCACCCGCCGCTTGCGCCGGGTCAGCCGCTCGGCCAGCAGCGCCGCGGAAATGCCGGTGCCGACGATCACCACGTCCCAGCGCCGCTGCGAGGGCGCCGCGCGATGCTCTGCCGAGATATGCGGCGTCTCGGCCCAGAAGGGCTGCGCCGTGCGGAGCCGCCGCTTGAGGGTGCGCCGCGTGCCGGTCATGTCTTGTCGGCCCAGGCCATCTCGCCCGGCGGAAGGGCGGGCGGCCGATAGAGTCCCGCCGCGCCGTCGCGGTCCCGCTTCAGCACCGAAAGCGTGCCGTCCGCCTCGAGAATGGCGAACTTGACATCGGCAAGGTCGGCCACGCCCTTCTCGCGCAGCTTGGCGTAAAGCTCGCCCATGCCGATGCCCTGCCGGCGCAGGCGGTCGTGATGGACGCGGCCCTCGGTGACGACGATGCGCGGCCGGCCCTCGAAGAACCGCGACAGCAGGTCCGAGGACAGGATCGCCTCGTCCACCAGCTTGTTGAAGACCGCGACCAGGAAGATGGCGAACATGGCGGGCAGCAGGGGCACGTCGGGATAGAACAGCGAATCGCCCACCGCCGAGCCGATGGCGATGACCAGCAGGAACTCGACGATGGAAAGCTGCGCCACCGTGCGCCCGCCCAGCCAGCGCATCAGCGCCAGCGTGTAGAAATAGATGATGACGGTGCGGAAGAAGACCTCCCAGGCGAAGCCCAGGTCCTGGTCGCCCAGAAGGATGCGGTGAAGGTCTTCAAGCATGGCTGTCCCCCGGCCCGCGCCGGTTCTGGCGCCGAGAGACAAGCCGCGACGGGCGGCGCCGGTTCCACGCCCCGGCCTGAAGCGGTCAGACGGCGAGGAAACCCCCGTCCAGCGGCAGCACCGCGCCGGTGACCATGCGGCTGTCGTCCGAGAGCAGCAGCGCGATGCCTTGCGCGACCTCCTCGGCCTCGGCGAAGCGGTTGAGCGGGTGGCGCACCATCATCGGCTGGCTTTTCGCCGGGTCCGACCAGGCCTCGGCCGCCAGTTCGGTCAGGGTGATGGTGGGCGCGACCGCGTTGACGCGGATGCCGTGCGGGCCCAGCTCCCTGGCCAGCACGCGGGTCGCGCCCTCCAGCCCCGCCTTCGAGGCGGCATAGCACAGGTGATCCTGAAAGCCGCGATGGCCGGCGATCGAGGTGATGTTGACAATGGCGCCGCCGCCGCCCGCCGCCACGCGGGCGCGGGCGAATTCCTGGCAGCAGATCAGCGCCGCGCGCAGGTTGATGCCCAGCACCGCCTCATAGCCGGCCTCGGTCATGTCGAGCACGCTTTCCAGCACGTTGATGCCGGCGCTGTTGATCAGGTAGTCGGCCGTCCCCGCCTCGGCCATGGCGGCACGGGTGGCGGCCGGGTCGGCCAGATCGACGCGGATGCCGCGCGCGCCGACCTCGGCCGCGAGGCTGTCGAGGTCGGACTGGGTGCGGCTGAGCGCCACGACCTTCGCGCCGCGTTCGGCCATCAGGCGCGCGCAGGCGCGGCCGATCCCTTTGCCCGCGCCGGTGATGATGACGGTCTTGCCCGAGAATTGCATGGTTCCTCGCATGTTCGGTTCGGCGGCAGCGCCGCCCTGTTCAGTTCGGCGCCAGGGCCGCCATGGCGGCGCGGATCTGCCGCGCCGTGGATTGCAGCGCCAGGAAGGCGGCGTGGCGCGCGTCCTGCCGCGCCCGGCTGGCGGGATCGGGGGCGCAGCGCGTGGCGATGCGCGACATGGCGGGCATGGCCGTCAACAGGTCGGGGAACAGCCCCGCCGCCACCGCGCCCAGCATGGCCGAACCGAGCAGCACCGGCTCGGGGCATTCCGTCACCTCGACCGGCAGCCCGGTGGCATCGGCCAGAAGCTGCCGGGTCAGCGGATGCGCGCCGGCGCCGCCGCTGACGCTGATCGTCTGAACCGGGGCGCCGTTCTGCGCCTGGGTCTCGATGATCTGCCGCAGCCCGTAGCCCAGGCCGCAGATCCCGGCGACGTAAAGCGCGACCAGCGAATCCGGCCCGGTCTCCATCCCCTGGCCCATGATGACGGCGCGGGCATGAGGATCGGCGAAGGGCGCGCGGTTGCCCAGGAATTCGGGCACCACATGCAGCTCATCCGCCAGCCGCACGGCGGCGCTGGCATCGCCCGCCAGCTCCAGCGCCCGGTCGGCCAGCCATTGCGGCAGGGACTTGTCCGCCGCCTCGGCCAGCGCCGTCGCCTCGGCCGTGGCGGGATGCAGCTGCACCAGCTGGTCGATGGCGGCGCCGGCGGCGGACTGACCGCCCTCGTTCAGCCACTTGCCGGGCACCATGGCGGAGTAATAGGGCCCCCAGACGCCCGGCACGAAGGCCGGCTCGCGCGTGGTGGTCATGGTGCAGGAGGAGGTGCCGAAGACATAGCCCAGGCAGGCCGTCGCATCGCCCCCGGCCGCAACCGTGCCGACACCGCCGGCATGGGCGTCGATCAGCCCCGCCGCCACGGCGATGCCGGGGCGCAGGCCCATGGCCCCGGCCGCGGCCTCGGTCAGCCCCTGCCCCAGCGGCGTGCCGGGATCGACGACGCGGGCACCGATGCGGGCGAAACCGTCATCGGCCAGATCGCCCAGCCCGATCTGGCGGAAATAATCCGCGTCCCAGCGCCCTTCATGCGCCAGATAGGTCCATTTGCAGGTGACGGTGCAGGCGGACCGCTCCAGCGCGCCGGTCGCCTTCCAGGTCAGGAAATCGGTCAGGTCGAAGAAATGCGCCGCCGCGGCATAGACCTCGGGCCGGTTCTCGCTGAGCCACAAGAGTTTCGGCGTCTCCATCTCGGGCGAGATGCGGGTGCCGACATATTTCAGCACGTCATGGCCCTGCGCATTGATGCGCTCGGCCTGCTCGACGGCGCGGTGGTCCATCCAGACGATGATGTCGCGCTCGGGATGGGCGGGATCGCCCACCGGCAAGGTCGCATCCCCCGCCCCGCGCACGACCAGCGAGCAGGTGGCGTCGAAGCCGATGCCCGCGACCTGCGCCGGATCGATCCCGGCGCGGGCCACGCTGTCCCGGACGGAATCGCAGACCGCGCGCCAGACCTGCTCGCTGGACTGTTCGGCGATCACGCCGCGCTCGCGATGCATCTCGATGGGGCGCTTGGCGGTGGCAAGCAGGCGGCCCGCCCGGTCGAAGACCCCGGCCCGGGCCGAGCCGGTGCCCACGTCGATGCCGATCAGATACTGGTCCATGGCGCTTCTCCGTTCCGGGTGCCGGGCGTCAGACGCGGTCGAAATTGGTCGGCAGCACCAGCATGTCGCGGATGGTGACGGTGCGCTTGCGGGTCAGCATGTATTCGACCGCATCCGCGACCTCTTCCGCGTCGATCAGGCTGCCGGATTCCCTGGCCTTGCGCAGGTTCTCCTCGGGCCAGTCGGCCAGCAGCGCCGAGACCACCGGGCCGGGCGAGACCTGCATGACGCGCACCCCGTGCGGGATCATCTGCCGGCGCATGCCCTGCACGAAGCTGGTGATCGCCCATTTCGAGCCGGAATAGACCGGCTCCCACCAGGTCGGGAAATGCCCGGCGATCGAGCAGGTGACGACGATGTCGCCGGTCTTGCGCGCGCTCATATGCGGCACGACCGCGTGGACGTTCTTCATCACCGCGTTCACGTTCAGGTTCAGCATCCGGTCGATCGCCTCGGGCGTCGTCTCGGTCAGGTCGCCGCCGATATAGGTGCCGGCATTGCAATAGAGGATGTCGATGTGATCGACCTTGGCCAGCACCTCGGGGATCATGGCGGCGCAGCTGTCGCTGTCCAGCAGGTCCGTCACCTGCGGGATCGCGCGCGGGCCCAGTTTCGCGGCCAGTTCGGCCAGCGCCGCCTGGTTGCGGTCCGCCATGACCACGGTGGCGCCGCGATCCAGCAGCCGCTCGGTGGTGGCCAGCCCGATCCCCGAGGCCGCGCCGGTGATGACGGCGATCTTGCCGTCCAGCGATTCAGACATTCCGTTCTCCTGTCTTTCGAATGGGTTGGGCGGGGCTCAGCGCCATTCGCGCCCGATATAGATGGCCAGCAGGATGATCGCGCCCTTGATGACGTCCTGCAGATAGGGGTTGATGCCCATCAGGTTCAGACCGTTGTTCAGGATGCCCAGCAGCACCGCGCCGATCAACGTGCCCAGGATCAGCCCGCGCCCGCCCGAGATGGCGGTGCCGCCCAGAACCACGGCGGCGATGGCGTCAAGCTCGAAGCCCTGGCCGGCATTGGGCTGGCCGCTCATCAGCCGCCCGGTCAGGATCACCGCGGCAAGCGCCGAGGTCAGGCCCGAGATGCCGTAGACCGCCAGCTTGACGCGCTGGGTCTTGACGCCGGAAAGCCGCGCCGCGGTCTCGTTGCCGCCAAGCGCATAGACATGGCGGCCGAAGGCGGTGCGCTGCAAGAGCACCCAGGCCACGGCATAGATCACCACCATGATGATGACCGGCACCGGCACCACGCCGATGCGCCCCACCCCGAACCAGGAAATCCAGCTGGGGATGCCGCTGATCGGATAGCCGCCGGAATAGATCAGGCCCAGGCCGCGCGCCATGCCCATGGTGGCCAGCGTCACGATGATCGCCGGCATCCGGCCCCAGGCGACCAGCACGCCGTTCGCCAGCCCGATGCCCAGGCCGATCAGCAGCCCGACAAGCAGCGCCGCCGGCGCGGGCAGGCCCATGCTGACCATCATCCCCGCGCTCAGCGTGCCGACCAGCGCCATGACCGCGCCGACCGACAGGTCGATGCCGCCGGTCAGGATCACGAAGGTCATGCCGACCGCAAGGATGCCGACGACCGACACCTGCCGCAGCACGTTCAGGATATTGTTCAGGCTGAAGAAATTGTCGCTGGCCAGCCCCATCAGGATCGAGACGACGATCAGCCCGATCAGCGGCAGCGCCAGGGGCGAATGCAGCAGGCGGCCAAACGAGAAGCCGCCGGTTTTCCCGGCCGCGCCGGTGTTTGCGTCATGCGACATGTTCAACTCTCCCGGTCGTAGCATGGGTCATGATGGTTTCGGAATCGATCTGCTCGCCCTCGACCGTGGCCACGATCCCGCCCGAGCGGAACACGCAGACCCGGTCGGACATGCCGATCACCTCGGGCAGTTCGGACGAGATCATGATGATGGCGCCGCCCTTCTCGGTGAAGGCGCGCATCAGCGCATAGATTTCCGCCTTGGCGCCGACATCGATGCCGCGCGTCGGCTCGTCGAAGATCAGCACCTGCATGTCGTGGTTCAGCCAGCGGGCGATGACGACCTTTTGCTGGTTGCCGCCCGACAGGGTGTCGACGCGGGCATGCGGCCCCTGCGCCTTGACGCGGACCTGCGCCATGGCGGCCTGCGTCGCGGCCAGTTCCTTCTTGAGGTCGATGAACCAGTGGTTCTTGCGATACTTGCCGTAATTGTTCAGCGAGACGTTCTGCAGGATCGAGAAGCTGGTGATCAGCCCCTGCTCCTTGCGGCTTTCGGGCAGAAGGCCGATGCCATGCGCCAGCCCCTCGTCCGGGCCGCGGAAGCGCTTTTCGATCCCGTCCACCCTGACCTTGCAGCGTTGGGCCGGGTATGCCCCCAGCATGGCCAGCACGGTTTCCGTGCGGCCCGAGCCGACCAGCCCGGCAAAGCCCAGGATCTCGCCCTTGCGCAGGGCGAAGCGCGAGACGGGGCCGCCCTTCTTCAGCTGCACCTCCTCGACCTCGACCACCACCGGGGCCGAAGGGTTGGCAGCGGGCTTGGGCGGGAAGTTGTTCTCGATCCGCCGGCCGACCATCATCTCGACCAGCCGGTCGTTATCGACCTCGGAAACTGCGCAGGAGCCGATGAATTCGCCGTCGCGCAGGACTGTGATGCGGTCGCAGATCTCGAAGATCTCTTCGAGGTGATGCGAGATGAAGATGATCGCCACGCCCTGCTTGCGCAGCTCGCGCATGACCTTGAACAGGTGCTCGACCTCGGAGGGGGTCAGGGTCGCGGTCGGCTCGTCCAGCACCAGGATGCGGGCATTGAGCGACAGCGCCTTGGCGATCTCGACGAATTGCTGCTCGGCCACCGACAGGCGGTGCACCGGCACGTCCAGGGCCACGTCGACGGCCAGCTGGCGCATGATCTCGGCGGCGCGCTTGCGCATCGCCTTGCGGTCCAGCATCCCCAGCGGTCCGCGCATCTCGCGCGCCAGGAACATGTTCTCGACCGCGTCCAGATAGGGGATCAGGCTGAATTCCTGGAACACGATGCCGATGCCGGCGGCGATGGCCTGGTCGTAATCGGCGAAATGGCGCTCGGTCCCCTCGATGCGGATCGTGCCCTCGCTGGGCTGGATGATGCCGCAAAGGATCTTCATCAGCGTGGACTTGCCGGCGCCGTTCTCGCCCAGAAGCGCATGGACCTCGCCGGCGCGGACCTGCATGTCGACGCCGTGCAGGACCTCGATCTTGCCGAAGCTTTTTCGGATTCCGTTCAGTTCCAGCATGATGCCCTCCTGAATGGCTAGGAAATGCCCCGCCCCCGCGACATGCGGGGGCGGGCGCGGGGAGGAACCCTTACCAGCTGAACTCGGCAGCGTTCTCGGCGTCAACGACCATGACGTCGATCGGCACTTCCTTCGGCACCACGCGGGCGCCCCATTTCTGCGCCAGCGCCATGGCCAGGCCGACGCGGACCTGATCGCGCGGGAATTGCGCGGTGGTCTCGATGAACGGGCCGCCCGCGGCGATGGCCTGCACCGCTTCCGGCGCACCGTCCACCGAGGTCAGCTTGATGTCCTTGCCCGAGCCCTGGATCGCGGCCAGCGCGCCCATGGCGCCGCCGTCGTTGACCGAGAAGATGCCGGCCAGGTTCGGATGCGACTGGATCATGTTCTCGACCACGCCCAGCGCGACCGAGCGGTCCTGGCGGCCGTTCTGGGTGGTGACCAGGGTGATCTCGGGGAATTCTTCCAGCGCCGCCTTGCAGCCCTCGACCCGCTGCAGGATCGGCACGACCGGGATGCCGTCGAGGATCGCGACCTCGCCCTGGCCACCCAGCGCATCGCCCAGATACTTGCAGGACATGTAGCCGGCATCGCGGTTCTTCGAGCCGACGAAAGTGTCCACCGGGCCGTTGGCGTTCGCATCGACCGCGACCACGGTGACGTCGGCGGCCTTGGCGGCATGGACGGCGGCCTCGATCCCGGCGCTGTCGGTCGGGTTCAGCAGCAGGATGTCGATGTTCTGCTGCAGCATGTCCTCGACATCCGAGATCTGCTTGGCGACGTCATGGCCGGCATCGGTCACCACCACATCCGCGCCGAGGCTTTCGGCGGCTTCCTTCAGCGCCTCCTGCATGGACACGAAATAGGGGTTGTTCAGCTCCTGGAAGGTCATGCCGATCTTGAGCTTGTCCTGCGCCAGAGCCGGGGCCGCCAGCAGCGCCAGCGCGGCCGAGGCGGTAAGAAGTTTCGATTTCATCAGGGTTCCCTCCCATCTGGATGAAAGCAGGCAAAGCCTGCGCGTCTCCGGGCGGCGCCGCGCCGCCCGAATTGGTGAAATTCGCAATGTCGGTCCTTGTCAGTCCGCCATGACCAGCGCCTTCTGGGCCGCGAATGTCGCGCGGAACTGCGAGGGCGACATTCCCTTGAGCTTCAGGAAATGCCGGTTGAAGTTCGACAGGTTCGAAAACCCGACCTCGTAGCAGATCTCGGCCACCTTGATGTCGGGATCGGTCAGCAGCATCTGGCAGGCCAGGTCGACGCGCAGCTGGTTGCGATAGCGCACCAGCGTGGTGCCGGTATGGCGCTTGAAGGCGCGGGAAAAGGCGCTTTGGCTTTGCCCGACCATCTCGGCCAGCTCGCCCTCCTCGACCTGCTCGGTCAGGTGCTCGCGCAGATAGGCCAGCGCGCGGTTGATGCCGCCGTCATGGGTGCGGGTCAGGTCCAGCTCGAAGCTGAGGCTGGCCAGCACCTCGTATTCCGAGGCATTGGCCAGGATGTCCAGGATCTCCCAGAACAGCGCCAGGCGGCGGATGCCCTGCGCCTCGATCAGCCGCTCGACCAGCGGGCGGACGCGGGCGCTGGTCGCGTCGTCGAAAAGCAGGCCGCGGCGCGAGCGGTCCAGAAGCGGGCGCAGCGCCTCCATCTCGGGCATGGCGGCGCAGGCATCCTCGATGAAGGGCTCGGGGAACTGGATCACCAGCGAGCGCAGCGGCACGATCTCGCCCGGGGGGATGTCGCTGATCCAGTTCTGCGGCAGGTTCGGGCCGGTCATGATCAACTGGCCGGGCCGGAAGCTGCCGACATGGTCGCCGATATAGAAGGTGCCCGAGGTGGCGACGACCAGATGGATCTCGTATTCGGGATGATAATGCCAGCGCACCGTGCGGAACGGATAGCCATGCATCCACGCGGCGAAGGATTCGCCCTTGCGGATGTGGACCAGTTCCAGATCGGGTTGCATCGCCTTCCTCCCCTGCCCGTCGCCGAGCCTGAGTGGACCGCCGCGGACGTTCAGCAACCATAGGCTTCAAGCCGTGCCGCGATCCACATCAGCGCGGGAAAAATACCGATACTTTTTTGACCGCAATCGCGCGGGAATTGAAGAAGCGGACGGCAGGCGGCGGCGCCGGCTCATGCTGCATGGCAGAAGTTCCATGCCGCGCTGCAGCGACATTGGCCTGCTTTCCGAAGAAAACCCATTGTTGTCGCTATTGGACGGCAGGGATGGCCAGATCCCGCAAACGCGGATAAGCGGCATGATGAGCCTCATACTTTTTCGCATAGGCATCCGCCAATCCGGCATCAGGAACAACCTCCGCGCGAACAGCGGGCTTGGCGAAGATGCGCTCGGAAATGTCGCCGGTGGCGCAGGCCGCGGCCAGCTTGGCGGCCCCGAAGGCCGCGCCGAAATCGCCGTCCTCGGGCTCCAGCAGCGTCAGGCCGGTGGCCGAGGCCATGATTCGCAGCCAGGCCCGCGAGCGCGCGCCGCCGCCCACCGCATAGGCGGCCTCGATCGGCGTGCCGGCCTTGCGCAGCGCCTGGACGCAATCGGCAAAGGCCATGGCCACGCCCTCCATCGCCGCCTGCGCCAGATCGGCAAGCCCGGTGGCGCGGCGCAGGCCCAGGAAGGCGCCGGTCGCGTCGGGATCGTTCAGCGGCGTCCGCTCGCCCGACAGGTAAGGCAGGAACAGCACCGGCGAGGGCGCGGTCACCTCGCCGACCAGCGCGGCGAGGTCGGGCACCGCCTTGCCGGTGATCTCGGACAGCCAGGTCATGCTGTCGGTCGCCGACAGGATCACCCCCATCTGGTGCCAGGTGTCCGGCACGGCATGGCAGAAGGTATGCACCGCGTCGCCGGTGTTCGGCGCATAGGTTTCGGTCGCGGCGAACAGCACGCCCGAGGTGCCCAGCGACAGGAAGCCCGTGCCGGGGGTCATCACCCCCATGCCGCAGGCCGTGGCGGCATTGTCGCCGCCGCCACCCGCCACCGGCACCCGCGGGATGCCCCAACGTTCGGCCAGATCGGCGCGCAGATGGCCGGAAACATCGCTGCCCTCGACCAGCCGCGGCATCTGGGCGCGCGTCAGCCCGGTCGCGGCCAGCAGCACATCCGACCAGTCGCGCCTGCCCACGTCCAGCCACAACGTCCCCGCCGCATCCGACATCTCGGCCACATGCTCGCCGGTCAGCCACAGCCGCAGGTAATCCTTGGGCAGCAGCACCTTGGCGGTCCGCTCGAAGATCGCGGGCTCGTTCTGCGCCACCCACAGCAGCTTCGGCGCCGTAAAGCCCGCCATGACCAGGTTGCCGGCGATGCCGTGGAAGTCGGCGCGCGCGGTCAGTTCGGCGCATTGCGGGCCCGAACGGCCGTCGTTCCACAGGATGCAGGGCCGCAGCACCCGGTCCGAAGCGTCGAGCAGCGTCGCCCCGTGCATGTGTCCCGACAGGCCGATGGCCTGAAGCCGCGCCATTTCCCGCGGATGCTCACGCAGCAGCGTGGCGATGGCGGCCTCGGCCCCGGCGATCCAGTCGGCCGGCGCCTGTTCCGACCAGCCGGGATGCGGGCGGCTGACGGTCAGCGCCGCATGGGCGACGCCGACGGTCGCGAAGCTCTCGTCCACCAGCATCGCCTTGATGCCCGAGGTGCCCAGGTCCAGTCCCAGATACATGGCGCTTACTCCGGCATGACGATCTGCAGCTTCACGTCGGTCTCGCGCGCCTCGACGGCACGGTCGAAACCGGCGATGCTGTCCGCAAAGGGGATCGAGGCCGAGATCAGCGGCTTCAGATCCACCTTGCCCGAGGCGATCAGCGCGATGGCGCGGTCATAGACATTGGCATAGCGGAACACGGTCTCGACCCGCAGCTCCTTGGCCTGCAGCCCGACAATGTCCACCGGCACCGGGTCGACCGGCATGCCGACCAGCACGACGGCGCCGCCCGGACGTGCAAGCTGGTGCATCGACAGGATCGCCGGCGCGGCGCCCGAGCATTCGAAGACGATGTCGGCGCCCCAGCCGTCGGTCGCCTTGGCCACCGCCTCGGCCAGCGGGCGGTTGCGGATGTTGACCGTCTCGATGCCGTCATAGGCGCCGATGATGTCCAGCTTGGGCTGGGCGAGATCGGCGACGATCACCTTGGCGCAGCCGCCGGCCAGCGCGGCCAGCGCCACCATCATGCCGATGGGGCCGGCCCCGGTCACGACAGCGATGTCGCCCGGCTGGATGCGCGCCCGCAAGGCCGCCTGCATGCCGATGGCGAAGGGCTCGACCATCGCGCCTTCCGCGAAGCTGACATTGTCGGGCAGCTTGTAGGTGAAGGCGGCAGGATGGATCACCTCGGGCGTCAGGCACCCATGCACCGGCGGCGTCGCCCAGAAGGTCACCGCGGGATCGACGTTGTAGATCCCCAGCTTCGCGGCGCGCGAGGTCGGGTCGGGAATCCCCGGCTCCATGCAGACCCGGTCGCCGGGCTTCAGATGCGTGACCTCGGCCCCTGCCTCGATCACCGTGCCGGACGCCTCGTGCCCCAGCACCATCGGCTCGCGGACCACGAAATGCCCGATCTTGCCATGGGTGTAATAATGCACGTCCGAGCCGCAGATCCCGACCGTATGCGTCCTGATCCGCACGTCCCTGGGGCCCAGCGTGGCGGGGATGTCGAAATCCCGCAGCGACAGCTTGCCCTTTTCTTCCAGCACCAATGCCTTCATCGCCCGTCCTCCTGATGGCCGCGCCGCGCCGGCGCCCTCGACTCGCGTCTTTGGCGGCGAGTCGGGGCGACTGTAAACAAAAACCCGCGCCACGCGCGAGCTTTTGCCCATCGGAAGAATAATTGTATCAGTCTCGGACCGCGAAAGCTATGCGCGGGCAGGCTGCGGCGATGCTCGGACCCGGCGAGGCCCGAGAATCAGCTCACTTCATCAGCCGGTCCTTGACCATCGGCCCGACGGCGCCGAAATCCATCTGCCCGGCATGGCGGCTGCGCAGCTCGGCCATGACCCGGCCCATGTCGCGGATCGACTCGGCGCCCAGCTCGGCGATGGCCTTGTCGATGGCGGCGCGGGTTTCCTCATCGTCCAGCTGGCGCGGCAGATAGGACTGGATCACCCTGATCTCCTCCTGCTCGCGCTCGGCCAGCTCCAGCCGGCCGCCCTCTTCATAGGCCTTGGCCGATTCCTGGCGCTGCTTGACCATCTTGGACAGGATGGCGGTCAGGTCGGCCTCGCTCAGCCCGGCCTCGTCGCCGCTTTCGGTGCGGGCGGCGATCTCGCGGTCCTTGATCGCAGCCGAGATCAGCCGCAGCGTCGAGAGCCGCGCCGCTTCCTTGGCTTTCATCGCTTCCTTGGTGTCGGCCAGAATACGCTCGCGCAGTCCCATGTGATCCTCGCTGAATGAATTCCGCCGGGTGGTGCCCGGCTTCGCCCTCGCCGTCAAGCCGTGCCCTCAACCCCGGCCACCCGTCAAAGTTCCGCGCGCCGCCGGTTCCCGCCTTGACGCCCGCCCGCCCTTTACCTAGGTTCCCGCCGATTTACCCGGAGAGTGACGATGCCCCAGAAACCGACCGCATGTCTTGCGCTTGCCGACGGCACCGTGTTCCACGGCCAGGGCTTCGGCGCGGTCGGGGAAGTGGTGGCCGAGCTGGTCTTCAACACCGCGATGACCGGCTATCAGGAGATCATGACCGATCCCTCCTATGCCAGCCAGATCGTGACCTTCACCTTCCCGCATATCGGCAATACCGGCGTGACCGAGCAGGACGACGAGGCGCCCGAGCCCGTCGCCTCGGGCATCGTGGTGAAATGGGACCCGACCGAGCCCTCGAACTGGCGCGCCAGCGCGGATCTGGTGGACTGGATGGCGCGGCGCGGCCGCATCGGCATCGGCGGCGTCGACACCCGCCGCCTGACCCGCGCAATCCGCCAGCAGGGCTCGCCGCATGTGGTGCTGGCCCATGATCCCGAGGGCAATTTCGACATCGCCGCCATGGTCGCCAAGGCGCGCGACTGGCAGGGCATCGTCGGCCTGGACCTCGCGAAAGAAGTCAGCTGCCGGCAAAGCTATCGCTGGGACGAGGGGCTTTGGTCCTGGCCCGGAACCTTCGGCCGGTCTGAGGAAAAGAAGCCTTTCCGCGTCGTCGCCGTCGATTACGGCGCGAAGCGCAATATCCTGCGCTCGCTGGCGCAAAGCGGCGCCGAGGTGACGGTCCTGCCCGCCACCGCCACCGCCGAGGAGGTGCTGGCGCATGATCCCGAGGGCGTGTTCCTGTCGAACGGCCCCGGCGATCCGGCCGCGACCGGCGAATATGCCGTGCCGATGATCCGCGAGCTGCTGGGCCGCGACCTGCCGATCTTCGGCATCTGCCTGGGTCACCAGATGCTGGCGCTGGCGCTTGGCGCCAGCACCATCAAGATGAACCACGGCCATCACGGCGCCAACCACCCGGTCAAGGACGTGGAAACCGGCAAGGTCGAGATCACCTCGATGAACCACGGTTTCGCCGTCGATGCCCAGACCCTGCCCGAGGGCGTGATCGAGACCCATGTCAGCCTGTTCGACGGCTCGAATTGCGGGCTGCGGGTGGCGGACCGGCCGGTCTTCTCGGTGCAGTATCACCCCGAGGCGAGCCCCGGCCCGCAGGACAGCGCCTATCTGTTCGAGCGTTTCACCGAGGCCATGCGCGCCCGCCGCGCCTGATCCCGGCAAAAAGCCGGCGCGGTTAACCCGTTCTTAACCCTCTGCATGGCAGAGATCGGGTCGGAATGACCTGGACCGGGAATCGCGCTATGGCCCGCACCGCTCTCATCAAGCCCCTTTCGACCGGGCCGGCCCCGGCCGTCCCCGCCGCGCCCGCAGCGACGGTGGTCGCGCCACGCGACCTGCGCCTGCTCGGCCAGATCCTGATCGAAGACGGCGCGGTCGATCCGCGCGACCTGCTCAAGGCCGTGGTCATGCGCCGCCGCCAGCAGGCGCGGCTGGGCGAGATCCTGCTGGCAAACGGCTGGGTGCAGGAAGAGGCGCTGACCCGCGCCCTGTCCCGGCAATGGCGCAGCAGCGTGCTGGACCTCAAGGCGCTGCCGCCCGATCCGCGCCTTGTGGATGCCATGGGCGCCCAGCTCTGCCTGGCCGAGGGGGTGGTGCCCTGGCGGCGGGTCGGCGGCGTGACCTTCATCGCCACCGCCCGGCCCGAGGATTTCGAGGCGCTGCGCCCCCGCCTGCCCGCCGGCTTCGGGGCCGTGCGTATGCTGCTTTGCTCCGAAAACGCCGCGCGCGAGGCGATCCTGGCCCTGCGCCGCACCGCGCTGATCCGCCAGGCCGAGACACGGGTGCCCGCGCAGGAAAGCTGCCGCACCCGCAACGAGCGCCGCTTCGGCCGAATCGCCGGGGCCGTGATCGCGGCGGCGGCGCTGGGGCTGCTGTTGGCGCCGCTGGCGGTGATCGTGCTGCTGACCGGCTGGGCGGTGCTGACGCTGATCGCCTCGGCCACGCTGAAGCTGTTCTCCTTCGGCGCCATCCTGCGCCAGCACCGGCGCGACCGCATGCAGGCCCAGGCGGTGGCCCGCGCCGCCGCCCCGCGCCCCGAGATGACGGCGCCGCTGCCGGTAATCTCGGTCATGGTGCCGCTGTTCGCCGAGGCCGACATCGCCGACAAGCTGATCGGCCGGCTGTCGCGGCTGGACTACCCGCGCGAGCTGATGGACATCCTGATCGTGGTCGAGGAAACCGACCGGGTGACCTGCGAGGCGCTGGAGGACGCCCGGCTGCCGCGCTGGCTGCGCGTGGTCAAGGTGCCGGACGGCCCGATCCGCACCAAGCCGAGGGCGTTGAACTATGCGCTGAACTTCTGCCGCGGCTCGATCATCGGCGTCTGGGATGCCGAGGACCGGCCCGAGCCCGACCAGCTGCACAAGGTCGCGCGCGGCTTCCATTTCGCGCCCCCCGACGTGGCCTGCCTGCAGGGGGTGCTGGACTATTACAACCCGCGCAGCAACTGGCTGGCCCGCGCCTTCACCATCGAATATGCCTCGTGGTTTCGCGGCACGCTGGCCGGGGCGGCGGCGCTGGATCTGGTGGTGCCGCTTGGGGGAACGACGCTGTTCTTCCGCCGCGACGCGCTGGAGGCGGTCGGCGCCTGGGATGCCTGGAACGTCACCGAGGACGCCGACCTCGGCGTGCGCCTGACCCGGCGCGGCTATCGCACCCGGATGCTCGACACCGTGACCCATGAAGAGGCGAATTGCCGGCTGGTCCCCTGGGTCAAGCAGCGGTCGCGCTGGCTCAAGGGCTTCGCCATGACCTGGGGCGTGCATATGCGCGACCCGGTGGCGCTGTGGCGCGACCTGGGCGCACGGCGCTTCATCGGCTTGCAGGTGCAGCTTTTCGCCTCGGTCTCGCAATATCTGCTGGCGCCGGTGCTGTGGAGCTTCTGGCTGCTCAGCCTCGGCCTGCCGCATCCGATGCGCGGCGTGCTGGCGGGCCTGCTGGGCGGTAATGCCATAGCCCTGCTGTTCACGCTGTTCGTGGCGTCGGAACTGCTGAACATCGCCATCGGCTGCTGGGCGGTGCGCGGGCGCCGGCATCGGCATCTGCTGCCCTGGGTACCGACGCTGCACCTGTATTTCCCGCTCGGCTGCCTGGCCGCCTGGAAGGCGATCTACGAGGTGGTGGCGAAGCCCTTCTACTGGGACAAGACCCAGCACGGCATCTTCGACGCCGGCCAGGACGAGACGCCCGAGACCGGGCCCGTGGCGAAACCGGGCCGGCTGATTCCGCTGCAGAACGGGGCCGAAGCCGATTCGGCCGCGCAACCTTCCGACGGGGGGCGGCTGCAACGACTGGTGCCCGTGCTGGGCGAGGTGGGCTAGGCTTAACCGCACAAAGGACCGGCCGCGGCCAAGCCGGTGTGCCATCTTCGGCAAGGACCCGTGCCTCAAGGACCTCCAGGCCGCAGGAGCCCAGATCGATTGCAGGCGGCCCGCTCCGGGGCCGGCTGCCCCGGGGCTATCCCGCAGCGGCCCGCGCCTCCACCCCGGCCAGAATGCCGTCGATGACGCCGCCCGCCGTCTCGACCGTCTCGGCCAGCCGGGCGGCAAGGTGCTCAAGCGTATCGCAGCCGGTCTCGCGCAGCAGGAAGGCCTGCCCGCCCTTGCCGAGATTGTCCATGTCCAGCGGCTTCTCGGTCAGCAGCCGGCCGGCGCATTGCAGGTTCCACAGGAAGCGCCGGGCCGCGGCAAGCCTTTCCGCCTCCTCGCGCCGGACCAGACCGGCGCGCGGACCGGCCCGCAGCTGCGCCTGCGCCGCGCGCGCCGCCGAGCCGGCGCGCAGCGCGAAACATTGCGCCAGCAACTCGATGTCCTGCAACCGGCCGCGACCGATCTTGGCCTCCCAGGCGCCGTCCGGGGCCTTGGCGGCGAAGATGCGGGCCCGCATCCCGGCCAGGTCCGGCAGGACGCGCGGATCGCCGCCGCGGCTCTGCAGCACCTCGACGCGCAGCGCCTCGACCTCCTCGGCCAGCGCCGCGGCATCAGCGCCGCAGATGCCGATCACCCGGGCACGGGTCAGGGCCAGATGCTCCCAGGTCCAGGCCTCGGTCATCTGGTAGTCGCGAAAGCTTTGAACCGAGGTCGCGACCGGCCCCTGCCGCCCCGAGGGACGCAGCCGCATGTCCACCTCGTAAAGCCGCCCGGCCGAGGTCGGCGCCGAGATCGCGGTGATCATCGCCTGGGTCAGCCGCGCGTAATAGGCCCGCGTCGCCAGGGGCTTCGGCCCCTCCGAACTGTCCTGCCCGGCGGCGTCATAGATCACGATCAGGTCGAGATCCGACGCGGCATTGAGTTGCCGCGCCCCCAGCGAGCCCATGCCCAGCGCCACCGCTCCGCGCCCCGGCGGCGGGCCGTGCCGGCGCGCGAATTCCGCCGCGACGACCGGGAACAGCGCCGCCACAGCCGCATCGGCGATGTCGGCATATTGGCCGCCCGCCTCCTCGGCGCCGATCAGGCTGCGCAGGTGATGCACGCCGATGCGGAACTGCCATTCATGCGCCCAGCGCCGTGCCGCATCCAGCGCCTGTTCATAGCCGCCGTTCGGGGCCGTCAGCGCCGAGGCCAGCAGCTGGTCGAGCTGGCGGCCCAGCCCGGCCGCGCCCGGCCAGGGCGAGAAGAAACTGCCGCCCAGCACCGCGTCCAGCACCTCGGGGTGGCGGGCCAGATAGGCGGCAAGCCCGGGCGCGGTGCCGCAGATGTCGACGATCAGCTCGATCAGCTGCGGATTGGCCTCGAAGAGCGAGAAGAGCTGCACCCCGGCCGGCAGCCCGGCCAGGAAGGCGTCGAAGCGGGCCAGCGCCTCGCCGGCATGGGCGGCGGCGGTCAGGCGGGTCAGCAGGTCGGGCTCGATCCGGGCAAAAACCTCGCGGCCGCGGGCCGAGCGCAGGGCCGGGTAGCTGCGCCAGCGTTCCACCATCGCCTCGGCCTCGGGCGGAAGCTTCGGGCGCGCCCGCTGCTCGCCGGGGGCAAAGAAATCGCCGGTCAGCGCCTCGACCCGCGCCAGGCGGCCGGCCAGGCGCGCGGACCAGGCGGCGGTATCGGCCTCGCCCATCATCCGGGCGATGGTCTCCAGCCCCTCGGCCGAATTCGGCAGCGCATGGGTCTGGGCGTCGTTCACCATCTGGATGCGATGCTCGATCTCGCGATGCTCGCGGTAATGCGCGGTCAGCTCCTCGGCCACGTCGGGGGGCACCCAGCCCTTTTCGGCCAGCCGCGCCAGCCCCTCGACCGTACCGCGCACCCGCAGGTCCGGGTCGCGGCCGCCGGCGATCAGCTGGCGGGTCTGGGTGAAGAACTCGATCTCGCGGATGCCGCCCTGCCCCAGCTTCATGTTGTGGCCGGGCACCTCGATGCGGCCGTGCAGGCCCTTGTGTTCGCGGATGCGCAGCCGCATGTCATGCGCGTCCTGGATGGTGGCGAAATCCAGGTGCCGCCGCCAGACGAAGGGCCGCAGTTCGCGCAGGAAGCGCGTGCCCGCCGCCAGGTCGCCGGCGCAGGGCCGCGCCTTGATATAGGCGCTGCGTTCCCAGGTGCGGCCCTCGGCCTCGTAATAGGCCAGCGCCGCCGAGATCGAGATGCAGACCGGCGTCACCGCGGCATCGGGCCGCAGCCGCAGGTCGGTGCGGAAGACATAGCCCTGGTCGGTATTGTCCGAGATGGTCGCCGCCGCCTTGCGGGTGGCGCGGATCAGGCTGGCGCGGGCCTCGTGCTGGTCGTCGCGGGCATAGGCGCTGTCGTCGTAAAGCACGATCAGGTCGATGTCCGAGGAATAGTTCAGCTCTCCGGCGCCCATCTTGCCCATGGCGAGCGCGACGATGCCGCCGGCATCGGCCTCGGTCTCGGGCAGCTTGCCGCGCGCCCGCTCGGCGGCGACATGGACGCGCAGCGCCAGGTCCGCGGCCCGATCCGCCAGGTCGGTCAGCGCCCCCGTCACCTGCTCCAGCCGCCAGACGCCGCCCAGATCGGCCAGCGCCGTCCACAGCGCCACCCGCCGCTTGGCCCGGCGCAGCGCCGGGCCGAGGGCGTCGGCGGAAAGCGTCTCGAACCCCGCGGTTTCGCGGGCGACGACATCCTCATGCGCCAGCGCCCCGGGCAGCCAGTCGGCCTCGCGCTCGACCAGCCCCGCCAGATAGGGGCTGCAGCCGGCGGCGCCCCGGATCAAGTCGCCAAGGCGGGGATCGGCGATGCCGGTCGCCTGCAGCGCCGAAAGGCCGCGGGCGGGATCGACGGGAATGGGCAGGCGGGTGATGCGGGCGGCGAAATCCATGTCCAGAGCCTAGCCGCCGCCTGCGCCGCGTCAATGCCGCGCTGCTGCACCGGAGCGTTCAATTCTTGCGGTTTTCCCTGCTTGGCGCGGGGAGGAACTGTTGCTAGGCTCTGCCCGAGTGCAACTGACAGCAGAGCCCAAGCCGCCGCCGATGCGCGCCGACATGAGAGTGACCCGACCGCATGCGCCCCAGGGCGCGGCGCGCCCCAGATCCCGGGGGCGCGGCTGATGCGGCACAGTCTGCCTCATGCGCCGCAATTCTACGTGACGGCACCGCAGCCCTGCCCCTATCTGCATGGCCGGGCCGAGCGCAAGCTCTTCACCGCGCTGGCCGGCGATTCGGCCAACGAGCTGAACAACGCCCTGTCGCGCCAGGGTTTCCGGCGCTCGCAGAACGTGCTCTATCGCCCCAGCTGCGAAAGCTGCGTCGCCTGCATGTCGGCCCGCATCCGGGTGGCCGAGTTCAGCCCCTCGCGCACGCAGCGCCGGGTGGCGCGCAAGAATGCGCATCTGCGCCGGCTGGCCACCAGCGCCTGGGCGACCGAGGAACAATATGAACTGTTCCGCGCCTATCTGGACGAGCGCCATGCCGATGGCGGCATGGCCGACATGGACATCTTCGAATTCGCCGCGATGATCGAGGAAACGCCGGTCCGCACCCGCGTCATCGAATATCGCACGCATCAGGGCGACAGCAGCGAAACCCCGCCCCCGCCCGGCAGCGACCGGCTGGTGGCGGTCTGCCTGACCGACGTGCTGGATGACGGGCTGAGCCTGGTCTACAGCTTCTACGACCCGGCGCTGGAGAGCATGAGCCTGGGCACCCACATCATCCTGGACCATATCGAGCTGGCGCGCAGCGCCGGCCTGCCCTTCGTCTATCTGGGCTATTGGGTGCCCGGCAGCCGGAAGATGGATTACAAGGCCAAGTTCTCGGCGCTGGAGATCTACAAGGGCGGGGTCTGGCAGCCGATCGGCGACCCCGCGCAGCACACCTCCGACATCCATCCGCTGTCCATCGACCCGATCGTCGAGCAGGTCGCGCGCATCAACCTTCCCTCCAGCCGGAGATGATTACCGAAACAGGGCAAACTCGGTAAGAATATTTCAAGAATTCGCGGCCACGCGTCATTTTCTTGGACAATCGCCATTGACCCCGCCGCGCCGCGCCCATAGTTTTCCGCGACGCAGCAGGGGGGCCGTTTCCGCCTGCCGCGTGTTTGGTTCAGAAATGGAGAATGGGCATGTCCCGACAGATGACGGGTGCAAGGATGGTTATCGAAGCTCTGCGCGATCAGGGCGTCGATACGGTATTCGGCTATCCGGGCGGGGCGGTACTTCCCATCTATGACGAGATCTTCCAGCAGAACGACATCAAGCACATCCTGGTCCGCCACGAGCAGGGCGCCGTCCACATGGCCGAGGGCTATGCCCGCTCGACCGGCAAGCCGGGTGTCGTCCTGGTCACCTCGGGACCTGGGGCGACCAATGCCGTCACCGGCCTGACCGATGCGCTGATGGATTCGATCCCGCTGGTCGTGCTGACCGGGCAGGTCCCGACCTTCCTGATCGGCACCGACGGCTTTCAGGAGGCCGACACCATCGGCATCACCCGCCCCTGCACCAAGCACAACTGGCTGGTGAAAGAGACCGACGAGCTGGCGGCGACGATCCACAAGGCCTTTCACATCGCGACCTCGGGCCGGCCCGGGCCGGTGCTGATCGACATCCCGAAGGACGTGCAATTCGCCACCGGCGACTATGTCGGACCGAAGCAGATCGAGACGCCCAGCTACCAGCCGGCGAAAAAGGGCGATCCGGCCACCATCACCCGGCTGGTCGAGCTGATGGAGACGGCCGAGCGGCCGATCTTCTATACCGGCGGCGGGGTGATCAATTCCGGCACCGGCGCCAGCCAGCTGCTGCGCGAGCTGGCCGAGGCGACGGGCTTTCCGGTCACCTCGACCCTGATGGGGCTGGGCGCCTATCCGGCCTCGGGCAAGGGCTGGATCGGCATGCTGGGCATGCATGGCCTCTACGAGGCCAATATGGCGATGCATGACTGCGACCTGATGATCGCGGTCGGTGCGCGCTTCGACGACCGCATCACCGGGCGGGTGGCGGATTTCAGCCCCGGCTCGGTCAAGGCGCAGATCGACATCGACCCCAGCTCGATCAACAAGGTAATCCATGTCGACCTGCCCATCGTCGGCGATGTCGGCCATGTGCTCGAGGACATGCTGAAGATCTGGAAATCCCGCGGGCGCAAGACCAATGCCGAGGGCCTGCGGAAATGGTGGGCGCAGATCGAGCAGTGGAAGACGCGGAACTGCCTTGCCTATCGCAATTCGGACAAGGTCATCAAACCGCAATACGCCCTGCAGCGGCTGCAGGCGCTGACGGCGGGACGCAACCCCTATGTCACCACCGAGGTCGGCCAGCACCAGATGTGGGCCGCGCAGTTCCTGCATTTCGAGGACCCGAACCACTGGATGACCTCGGGCGGGCTGGGGACCATGGGCTATGGCCTGCCGGCCTCGATCGGCGTGCAGGTCGCGCATCCCGAGGCGCTGGTGATCAACGTCGCCGGCGAGGCGTCCTGGCTGATGAACATGCAGGAAATGAGCACGGCGGTGCAGTTCCGCGCGCCCGTCAAGCAGTTCATCCTGAACAACGAACGCCTGGGCATGGTCCGGCAATGGCAGCAATTGCTGCATGGCGAACGCTACAGCCAGAGCTGGTCGGAAAGCCTGCCGGATTTCGTGAAGCTGGCCGAGGCCTTCGGCTGCGGCGGGCGCACGGTTGCCGACCCGGCCGACCTGGACGCGGCGATCCAGGAGATGATCGACTATGACGGCCCCTTCATCCTGGACGTTCTGGTCGAGAAGCACGAGAACTGCTTCCCGATGATCCCCTCGGGCAAGCCGCATAACGAGATGCTCTTGGGCGAGGCCTCGACGGAAGGCGCCATCACCGGCGCCGGCGCGGCACTGGTCTGAGTTTAGGAGAAGAACATGGCGGCACTGAACATCCAGAAGGGCGCATCCAGCCATTCGGCCTATGACCTGCGCGACCCGAACGCCCAGACCATCGAAAGCCACACCCTCGCGGTGCTGGTCGAGAACGAGCCGGGGGTGCTGGCGCGGGTCATCGGGCTGTTTTCCGGGCGGGGCTACAACATCGACAGCCTGACCGTGGCCGAGGTCGACCATCTGGGCCACCGCTCACGCATCACCATCGTGACCCGCGGCACGCCGGCGGTGATCGAGCAGATCAAGGCGCAGCTGGGCCGCATCGTGCCGGTCCACGACGTGCACGACCTGACCGTCGAGGGTCCCTGCGTCGAGCGTGAGCTGGGCCTGTTCAAGGTCACGAGCAAGGGCGACAAGCGGGTCGAGGCGCTGCGGATCGCCGAGATCTTCCGCGCCAGCGTGGTCGATTCGACGCTGGAGAGCTTCGTCTTCGAGATCACCGGCACGCCCGAGAAACTGGACGCCTTCGCCGAGCTGATGCGCCCCCTGGGCCTGTCGGATCAGGCGCGCACCGGCGTCGCGGCCCTGGCGCGCGGCGCCTGACCGGACCTAGCGGGCGGCCGCAAGCTTCAGCGGCCGCTCCAGCGTTTCCGATTCGCGATTCGAGATCACCCGCAGGACCGGCCGGTTGCGGTCGGGCTTCTCGCCCATGCCCCGCAACAGGTCCGGAAGCTCCGACCGTCGGTTGCCGGCCACGAGGCTGACGGCGCGGGCATGGCGCAGATCGGCCAGAAGCTCGACCTCGAGCTCGACCAGATCGCCCGCCTCGGGCCATTCGGATGATATTGCCAGATTTTCGGATCCTTGCAGATAGGCCAGGGCACCATGATCCTCGCACCAGATCACAGCCTTCTCCTTGGCCGGACTGCTCCACAGAATGACGCCGATCATGAAAGCTCCTAAACCAAATCCGCCCGATAATAAGGGAGGCAGCACAACCCAGAACGGAAACTATCGGCAGTTTCTCGCCTATGAAAGCAAAATTTGGCGGAACCGTTCAGTTTGACGTCGGGTCATGCAGACAAATCGATCCTTTTCCCCGCAGCGGTGGCGCAACTGCATGGTACTAGCCGGGATTTCCTGGACAAATCGGGGATTTCCAGAGGCAAAACAAGACCGATGCAGCAATGCAACAGCGTCGGACTATCGCACCCGGCCTGCCCGGTAGTCGGCCACGGCGCGGGCGACCTGCCCCATTCTTGCGCTGCGCGGGGGGTGAGTGCCCAGAATTTTATCACCCGGATCGGGGATGCGGGCAAAAAACAGCGCACCGTGCTCGGGGTCGAATCCGGCGTTCAGCGCGATGATCGCGCCCAGATAATCCGCCTCGAGTTCCCATTCCTTGGAATAGTAGCGGGCCCCGAACTGGGCGCCGAAATCCTGGGCGCTGCGAATCGCCTCGGGATTGCCGCCATAGGCGCTGGCCAGCCCGCCCAGGATCACCGCTCCCATGGTGGCGGCGCTGGTCTTGCGGTTGATATGGCCCAGGATGTGGTGGCTGGCCTCATGCCCGACGACGAAGGCCAGCTCGTCGGCGTTGCGCGCCTCGCCGATCAGCGACAGGGTGAAGCCGATGATCGGCCGGCCGCTGGCATCGACGGTCTGGAAGGCGTTCGGTTCCAGCCCCTGGCGGTCATCGACGACGAACTGGAAATCGCAATTGATCGGCTGCGTGCGGCGGACCAGGCATTCGCGCTCGACCGCCGGCTCCATGCGGCTGATCACCGAAATGAAGGCGCGGGCCGAGGCGGGTGCATTGGCCGGCGTATCCGGCGCCGGGGTGATGGTGACGTCCGGCGCGCCGGGCTGCGGTCCGCCCGGCTGCGGCACGGGCGCGACACAGCCCGCCAGGACCAGCACGATCGCCGCCGCCGCTTGCCACATCCTTGCCATCGCCTGCCCCTGCATCAGTTGTTCGCGCCACTCTAGCCGTCCCTTTCGGCCCGCGCCAAGCCCCGGGCTTGCCCCGGCCGCAATATCACGCGATTGTTGAGAAAAGCTGAACGGGAGAACTGCCATGTTCACCATCGAGCACGATTTCGACGCCACCGTCATCACCCTGATCGACGAACTTCCCGAGGCCGAAGCCGGAACGCGGCCGCTGAACGAGGACGTGGTCATCCAGAGCTTCGACGACCGGGTGGTGATCGAACAGTTCGACCCCGACACCGGCGAGCTGGCGCAGATCGTCATGACCATCGAGCAGCTCGAGGAGTTGCGGGCGGCGCTGAACCTGCCCGAGGGCAACTACCGGCTGGAGCGCGGCTGATCGAGCCGGAACAGCTTGTCGCGGGCGGTGGCGCCGCGCACCAGCACCAGCCGCGACTTGGCCACCCCCAGCGCCTTGGCCAGCAGCTTGACCACGGCGGCATTGGCCTTGCCGTCCTCGGGCACCGTGGTGACGGTGACGCGGATCGTCTCTCCGTCCAGGATCACCGCGTTGCGCGAGGCGCGCGGGGTGACGCGCACGGCGATTTCGGCGCCGGGCCGGGCAAGATGGCTCAGGTCGGTCATGCCCCCTTGAAGCCGGGCGCGGCGAAAAAGGCAATGCCGGCTGGCGCTGCCGGGCCTGCAGGGCTATCTGGGACCAGGACATGCGCGAACCCGACGAGGACCGAATGGAACATGCCGACCCCGCCACCCTGGCCTTCCTGCGCCGCCGCCGCTCGCATCCGCCGAAGCTGCTCGGCGGGCCGGCCCCCTCGCGCGCCGAGCTGATGGACCTGCTGGAGCTGGCGGCCCGCGTCCCCGACCACGGCAAGCTGGAGCCCTGGCGCTTCGTGGTGCTGGAACGCGCCACGCTGGACCGGCTGGCCCCGGTGCTGGCCGAGCATGTCGCCGAGGGGGGCGGCGACGACGCGGCGGTGGAGAAGGCCCGCTCGGCCTTCGCCTCGCCGGTGATCGTCGCGGTGGTCTCGGCCCCGGTCGACAACCCCAAGATCCCGGAATGGGAGCAGTTCCTTTCGGCCGGGGCGGTCTGCCTGGAGCTGCTGAATGCGGCGCTGGCGGCGGGCTATGGCGCAGCCTGGCTGACCGGCCCGGCCGCCGAGCCGGGTTTCGCCCGCGCGCATCTGGGCATCGGCGAGGACGAGCGCATCGTCGGCCTGATCCATATCGGCCAGCGCGGCGCCACCCCGCCCGAGCGGCCGCGCCCCGATGTCGCGGCCAAGACGACGTTCCTCTAGATGGTGATCCGCGCGCTGGTCCTGGCCTGGGGCGACCTGCTGCGGCCGCGCATCTTCGGCGTGGTGGCGCTTGGCGTGGCGCTGACGCTGGTGTTGTTCGCGGCGCTGCAGGCCGGGGCCTTCTGGGCCATCCGCGCCTTCGCGCCCGAGACGCTGACCCTGCCCTGGATCGGCGCTGTCCCCCTGGCCCCGGCCCTGTCCTGGAGCTCGCTGCTGCTGTTTCCGCTGATGAGCATCTTCCTGATGATCCCGGTGGCGGCGGGCTTTTCGGGCCTGTTCGCCGAGCAGGTCGCCGAGGCGGTCGAGGAAACGCATTACCCCTCCGCCAAGGGCCTGCCGGTCGATTTCTGGGACGGGCTCTGGGAATCGCTGGCCGTCATGGGCGCGGTGATCCTGGTCACGCTGGCGACGCTGGTGCTGACGCCCTTCCTCGGCCCGCTGGCTTCGGTGCTGTTCTATGGCGGCAACGGCTGGCTGCTGGGACGCGAATTCTTCCAGATGGCGGCGCGCCGCCACCTGCACGAACCGCAAGCGACCGCCCTGCGCCGCGGCCTGACGGCGCAGGCCACCACGCTGGGGGTGCTGATCGCGGCTCTCCTGACCGTGCCGGTGCTGAACGTGGTCGTTCCGGTGCTGGCGGCGGCGGGCTTCACCCACCTTTACCATATCAGCGCGTCCAGGCGTCCAGATCGGCGCGGGTGATGATGCCGCCGATGATGACATAGGCGATCGCGCCCCAGATCAGCGCGGCGATCAGCGTCGCCCACAGCATCTTCTTCTTCAGCTTCGGCTCGTGCGGGGCGCCGGCCGGGGTGCCCGGCGTCACCTGCCCGACATCCGCCTGCGACTGCTGGCCGATCGGCAGCAGCACGAACAGCACCAGAAACCACAGCACGGCATAAAGCACGATGCCCCCGGTCAGACTCATCAGACCTGCTCCAGCTCGATCAGGCAGCCGTTGAAATCCTTGGGATGCAGGAACAGCACCGGCTTGCCGTGGGCGCCGATCTTGGGCTCGCCATCGCCCAGCACGCGCGCGCCTTCGGCTTTCAGCTTGTCGCGGGCGGCCAGAATGTCCTCGACCTCGAAGCACATGTGGTGGATGCCGCCCGAGGGGTTCTTGTCCAGAAAGCCCCTGATCGGGCTGTTCTCGCCCAGCGGATAGAGCAGTTCGATCTTGGTGTTCGGCAGTTCGATGAAGACGACGGTGACGCCGTGGTCGGGCTCGTCCTGCGGCGCGCCGACCCTGGCGCCAAGGCTGTTTTCATATTGCGCGGCCGCCGCCTTCAGGTCGGGCACGGCGATGGCGACATGGTTCAGGCGTCCGATCATCACTTCCTCCGTCGTTTGCGCCCTTCTAGGACCACAAGGCGGCGGGGGAAAGGAAAAGAAAGCGCCGTTAACCGCTTCTTAGGGAAATCGCGCAATCCTCGGGGACAGACGGTGATTCCCAGTTAGGATTTTGCGAGATGGAACAGGAAAGGATCGGTGCGGAAGAATTCCCCACCTGGCGGGCCACCCTGCCCGACCGACCGCTGACCGGCCTGACGGTGCTGGTGGTCGAGGATTCGCGCGTCGCCTCCGAGGCGGTGCGCCTGCTGTGCCTGCGCTCCGGCGCGCGCATCCGTCGGGCCGACAGCATCCGTTCGGCCCTGCGGCATCTGCAGACCTATCGCCCCGGCGCGGTGATCGTCGACATGGGCCTGCCCGACGGCGACGGCGCGGACATGATCGCCACCATCGCCCGGGCGCTGCCGCGGGTGCCGGTGATCCTCGGCATCTCGGGCGATCCGGCGAATCGGGATGCGGTGATGCGGGCCGGGGCGGACGGTTTCCTGACGAAGCCCATCGAAAGCCTCGCCGCATTCCAGGAGGCGATCCTGGCCGCCCTGCCGCCCGAGGCGCGCCCTCCGGGCCTGCGCGTGCTGCCCGACGACATGATCGCCGCCGATCCCGAGGCGCTGCGCGACGACCTGGCCCATGTCGCCGATGTGCTGTCCCAGGCGGACGACACGGCGGCCATCGACTATATCGCGCGCTTCCTGGCGGGGGTTGCGCGCTCGGCGCATGACCGGACGCTTGAGGATGCGGCGACGGCGCTGGCCCGCGACCATGCCCGGGGGCAGGCCCTGGCCACCGATCTGGCGCGCATCAGCGGGCTGGTGCAGGACAGGCTGGCCGCGGCGCGGATTTCCTGAGCCGTCAGCCTGCGGTCAGCGCCGAGAGGCTTTGCCGCTGCCGGCCCTCGGCATCGAAATTTCCGGGCGCAAGCCATGCCCGATGCGCGCCGGCAAGCCGCGGCCAGTCGCGGTCGATGATGGCGAACCAGGCCGTGTCGCGGTTGCGCCCCTTATAGATCATGTGCTGGCGGAAGATCCCCTCGAAGGTGAAGCCGTAGCGCAATGCGGCCCGGCGCGAAGGGGCGTTCAGCGCATCGCATTTCCACTCGACCCGGCGGTAGCCCGCATCGAAGGCCCAGCCGATCATCAGCGAGATCGCCTCGGTCGCGGCGGGGGTGCGCTGCATCGCGGGCGCGATCTCGATATGGCCGATCTCGATCACGCCATTGGCGGGATCGATGCGCAGGAAGGCGGCCAGCCCGCCCACCCTGCCCGAGACGCGGTCGCGCAAGGCATAGAAATACGGATCCCTCTTGGCGGCCATCTCGGCCTGCCAGTCGCGATAGGCGGCAAGATCGACGAAGGGCCCATAGCCCAGATAGTCCCAGACCCAGTCCTGGCCCTGATTGGCTGCGAACAGATCCCCGGCATGGCACCGGTGGTCCAGCCGCTCCAGCAGCACATGGCCGCCTTCGATCCGCGCCGGACCGGGCAGCGGCGGCGGAGTGAAGCCGACGACCTCCGGGCCGGTCGGACGGGAGCCGGGGCGAACCGCACCGGGTTCGGGACTGTCGGGCTGCGCGATGCCGGGGGCGTTGGCGTCGCTGCTGCTGCCGCCGCGGCGATCAGGGGCGCCGCCGTCGCCAGCGGTGCTGGGCGAAGGAGGGCGGGCGGCGGGGTCGTCGGACATGGGCGGGACTCCGTCAGGATCCCGGCCAGCATCCGCGGATCGCCGCCGAGGTCAAGGCCGCGAGAGGCGCGGCTGCCAGACATGCCCTTGGCCAACAACTCCGCAGGCCCGGGGCGCTACGAAGGAATGCCGCCGCGAACACGCCCCTTCGACAACAATGAGCTGGTTGCTGGTTGCTGGTTGCTGGTTGCTGGTTGCTGGTTGCTGGTTGCTGGTTGCTGGTTGCTGGTTGCTGGTTGCTGGTTGCTGGTTGCTGGTTGCT